>JALYQE010000379.1 GCA_030855965.1 Verrucomicrobiota bacterium
GGATCTTTAGAAGGCTCGTCCATCGGGGGAAATATCGGTGAGAGCGTCCGGATTGAAAACGAAAAAGCCGGGAGTTCGACGGCATCGCGAGGCGGGGCGGCAAAACTTGTTGGCTCCGCGGGCGGCAAATCGGTAAATGAGGAAGCATGCAGCATCGATTCCCTCACCTCGCCATTTTCATGCTCGCGCTCGGGTTCCCGATCCTGGAAGGCGCCGCGGCCCAAGCAACTTCGCCTGCGAATGCGAATCGTTGGCCGGACCAAAAGAACGTCGAAAAAATGTTCGAGTTTCGCCAGTCGTCGCCGATCAACCAGCATGTGCGGGCCGCGCTGGCTGCCGAAAAAGAGCAGAATTTCCGGAAGGCAATCCAGGAATGGAACGAAGTGCTGCGCCTCGCGCCTCAGCAGAGCGCGGTGTTCTTTTATCGAGGAAATGCCTTCGAAGAGATGGGCGATCGAGCGAGGGCGATCGCGGACCTGAACGAATTTGTTCGCCGCAATCCCAAAGTCGCGGCCGGCTGGGCGCGCCGTGGAATCATCCACGCCGACTCGGGTGATAGGAAACGCGGGCTGAGCGACTGCAATCAGGCCTTGAAGCTCGAGCCCCGGAACGCGTTTGCCCTCGCCCTGCGCGCGGATATTTATCGCTTGGATGAAAAATGGGAGGCAGCGCTCCGCGATGCCGAGCGGGCAATTCAACTGGAGCCCGAGATGGGGCGAGCCTATCAGGTAAAAGGCCGCGTTTATTTCGAGACAAAACGCTACGCGGATGCGGTCGCCGCCTACACCAAAGTCATGCAGTTTTCTCCGAACTGGCCCAATGGCGTGATGGCGCGGGGCGACGCCTACGCCGCCGCCGGAAACTACCGCGCCGCGCTCGCCGATTTCCGCGCCGGGTGGATCGTTATCCGAGTTCGCCGCGGGTGCACGACGGTCTGGCGTGGTTCCTTGCGACCTGTCCGGAAGCGAAATGGCGCGACGGGCCGCAAGCAGTGAGGGAGGCAACGCAGGCCTGTGAATTCACCAACTGGAAAGATGGGGACTACATCGACACCCTCGCGGTCGCGCTCGCCGAAGCGGGCGATTTCGAGCAGGCGATCCGGCGCGAGGAGCAGGCGATTCAGCGCGGTCCGAAGGATAATCAAAAGACCTTTGCAAAGCGGCTCGCTCTTTTCCGCCAGGGCAAACCATGGCACGAGAAGCCGGCGAAACCGTGAGGACGATCCGCGAGGCGGAAGCGCGGCTCAGGTTCCGCCCGATAATTGCAATGCCAACCTCAGCCGTTAGTCTGTTTGGCGTTTCATGAGTTCATTTGCCATCCATCCCATCGATCCAAACGAAATCGCCGCGCTCCTGCACGCTTCCCACTCCGATCCTTTCCGCGTCCTCGGTCCGCACCGTTCGGGCGAGGACCTGGTCATTCGCGTTTTCCGCCCGGAGGCGAAGGAAATTCAGATCGTGTCGGCGAAAGAGCGGGAGAAGATTTCCCCGGCGGAGCGGCTTCATATCGAGGGCCTTTACCAGGCGACCGTGCCTAACGAATCGCCCGGTTTCGCGTATCTTGTGAAGGTGATTGCGTTTGACGGCTCGGAGCAGCTCCTGCGCGATCCCTACAGCTACGGGCCGATCATGGGCGAGGTCGACCGGCACCTGTTCGCGGAGGGAAACGACAAGAAGCTCTACGACAAATTCGGCGCGCACCTGCGCGAGATCGGCGGCGAGCGCGGAGTTTATTTCGCGGTCTGGGCGCCGAACGCCAGCCGCGTCAGCGTGGTGGGCGATTTCAATTTCTGGGATGGCCGCGTCCACCCGATGCGCAAACTGCTCGGGAGCGGCGTCTGGGAAATTTTCGTCCCGGGGGTGAAGGAAGGCGCGCACTACAAGTATGAGATCAAGGCCGCGAGCGGCGCGCTCCTTTTGAAAAGCGATCCGTTTGGCTTTTTCAGCCAGCATGGGGTGCAGACGTCGTCCATGGTTTACGACCTTGACCGCTACCAATGGAGCGACAGCCAGTGGATGGCGGAGCGCGACAAGAAGCAGTGGCATCAGAGCGCAGTCAGCATCTATGAGGTGCATCTCGGTTCCTGGCAACGCGTGCTGGAGGAGGGGAACCGCTCTCTGAGCTACCTCGAGTTTGCCGAAAGGCTGCTTCCGTATGTCGTCGAGATGGGGTTCACCCACATCGAGTTGCTCCCGATCGCGGAGCATCCTTTCGAGGGATCCTGGGGTTACCAGGTGACCAATTATTACGCGCCCACGAGCCGGTTTGGAAGCCCGGACGAGCTCCGGCATTTCATCGATTCCTGTCATCAGGCCGGAGTCGGCGTGATCGTGGATTGGGTGCCGGCGCATTTCCCGAAAGACGCGCATGGCCTGGCGGAATTCGACGGGACCGATCTCTACGAGCACGCCGACCCGCGGCAGGGCGAGCACCAGGATTGGGGCACGCTGATTTTTAATTTCGGGCGCAACGAGGTGCGGAATTTCCTCACCGCCAACGCGCTCTTCTGGCTCGACCAATATCACATCGACGGGCTGCGGGTGGATGCGGTCGCGTCGATGCTTTACCTCGACTACTCGCGCGAGCCGGGGCAATGGATTCCGAACGCATTCGGCGGCCGCGAGAATCTCGAGGCGATCCTTTTCCTGAAACAGACTAACGAGTGGTGCTACGAGAGTTTTCCCGGAGCGATGACGATCGCCGAGGAATCAACCGCCTGGCCCGGTGTCTCGCGGCCGACCTATCTCGGCGGCCTCGGTTTCGGCTTCAAATGGAACATGGGCTGGATGCACGACTTCCTCCATTACATGGCGCTCGACCCGATCTATCGCCGCTTCCACCAGGGGAACGTGACCTTTTCCATCATGTATGCCTTCCAGGAGCATTTCGTCCTCGTGCTCAGTCACGACGAAGTGGTGCACGGCAAGGGCTCGATGATCAACAAGATGCCGGGCGACGAATGGCAGAAGTTTGCCAACCTGCGGATGTTCTACGCCTGGATGTTTGCCCATCCGGGGAAAAAGCTCCTCTTCATGGGCTGCGAGTTTGGCCAATACGGGGAATGGAACCACGACCAAAGCCTTGACTGGGACTTGACCAGTCTGCCGCGACATGACGGTTTGAAGCGATTGGTGCAGCACCTAAACCATGTTTATCGAAGCGAGCCCGCGCTTTGGGACATGGACGATTCGCACGAGAGTTTCGAGTGGATCGATTTCCACGATGCCGACAACTGTGTCGTCGCTTTCCTGCGTCGTTCGCGCGAAGGCGAGATCCTGGTCTTTGTCGTCAACGCCACCCCGATCGTGCGCTACAACTACCGGATCGGTTTGCCTGACGACGGTTTTTACCGCGAGATCATTAATACCGACGGGGAAACCTACGGCGGCAGCAATGTCGGAAATCTCGGCGGTTTGGCGGCCGAGGCGGTGGAATGGCAGGGCCGAACGCACTCGGTCGTGGTGAATTTGCCTCCGCTCGCGGTCGTCGGATTCAAGCGCGAAGCGCCAGCCGCTCCGGCCCTGAAGGGATAAGGGCGCCGCGCCGCGCACGTCCGATCGCTGCCCAAGGGTGTTAACCGGTTAACAAAACCTTTTTATTTTGCTATTGACCGGGTTTCGGCAATCGCGCAGTCTCGGCCCCACAACACCGCAAATGAAAAAAACCAACTCAGCCTTCACACTCATCGAACTTCTGGTCGTGATCACGATCATCGCCATTTTGGCCAGCATCGCGCTGCCGGTCTTTAACGGAGTCACCGAACGCGCGAACCAGACCAAAGACCTTTCCAACGCCAAACAAGTCGGCGTGGCCCTCAAACTCTTTGCCAGCGACAACAACGGCTTCTTCCCGTCGAAGCAACCCGCTCTCGATTACAATTCCGCGCCCGACACCCTGCCCACGGTGTCCAACGATGCCTTCTGGTGGCTCTTCCCCAACTACCTGCAGAGCGAGGACGTCTTCACGGTCGCTTCTTCGAAGTGGACGCCGAAAAATCCGGATAACAAAATCGATCCGGCGACTTCCGGGACTCGCACCGACACCCTCAAGGCCGGAGAAAACACTTACGCTTATGTGGCTGGCCTGACCGACACATCCAACCCCGCTTTTCCTCTCCTGGCGGATGGATTCAGCACCACGATCCCGGTCTACGACACCAACAAGTCGAACCAGGGCGGCGTCTGGGCTGCCAAAAAAGCGATCGTCATTTTTGCCGACGCGAGCGGCCAGATCATGAAAGTGGATGCCACGACCAAGACCGTCATTCGTCCCGGCAACACCACCGGACTCTTCGCGGCGGCCGCCGAATGGCTCGACGCCACTAACAACCCGGTGATGAACCCGCAATAAGCGGCGTCTTAACTCACCGTCGATTTAAATTCACCATCGCGGACGCGGGTTCTTACCTGCGTCCGCGTTTTGGCTTCTGCGACCCGGCGGATCACTTTGCCGCTGGCCGTGAGGGTGATGCTGTAGCCGCGCTCGAGGGTCGCTTGCGGGCCGAGAATACGCAGCATCCCGGCGACGCGGTCCCAGCGCTCCCGCACCTCCGTCAGGCGTTGTTTCGAGCACTCCGCGAGCCGGCGGCGAATCTCCTGCAACCTCTGGCGGCGGGCAGCCAGCTCCCGGGCGGGGTTGTGCGCCTTCAAGGCGAGCAACGCGTTCGTTAGGCGAGTGCGCTCCAGGGTGCGGCGGCGCTCCAGGGTGCGGATGATGGATTCCTTCGCGAAATCGAGCTGCTGCTGCGCGTCGCGCAACCGGCCGCTCAACTCGCGGGAGAGCGCTTTTTCAGAGGCCGCGCTCAGCCGGCTGCGGGCGCGGGTGAGAAAGTCGCGCCAGCATTTGCCGAGACAATTTTGCAGCTCGCGCACGCGCCGTTCCAGATCGCGAACGTCGGGCACGATCAACTCCGCCGCCGCGCTCGGGGTGGGCGCGCGCAGGTCGGCGACGAAATCCGCGATTGTGAAATCGATTTCGTGGCCGACCGCCGAGACAACGGGAATCGGTGAATGAAAAATCGCCCGGGCCACGATCTCTTCGTTGAACTCCCAGAGGTCCTCGATGCTGCCCCCGCCGCGGGCTACGACCAGGACGTCGAGCGTTTTCCAGCCCCGAAAGCTTTCGGGGTTAAGCGCGCCCAGCTCTCGGATCGCAGTCGCGATCTCGAGCGCAGCGCCCGCACCCTGCACCCGCACCGGGCTGATCAATACTTCCACGTTAGGCGCGCGCCTTTGCAGGACGTTGAGGATATCCTGGATCGCGGCGCCGCTGGACGAGGTGACGATGCCGATCCGGCGCGGAAATTTCGGCAACGCCCGCTTCCGTGCCTGCTCGAAAAGGCCTTCCGCCTCCAGTTTGCGTTTCAGTGCCTCAAATTTCGCCTGCAGCAACCCGAGCCCGCGCGACTGCAGGATTTGGACGTTGAGCTGGTACTGCCCGCGCGCTTCGAACACGGTGACACCGCCATAGACCTGCACCTGCATCCCGTCGGTCAGCGGACTCGGAAAAGGCGGCAGGGTGTTGCGAAAAATCACGCAGGAGATCGCGGCCCGCTGATCCTTGAGGGTGAAATACTGGTGGCCCGACGGATGTTTTTTGTAGTTCGAAATTTCGCCCTGTACCCAGACCGCGCTGAAACGCGTCTCGAGCAGTCCGCGAATCGAGCGGGTCAGCTCCGCCACGCTCAGCACCTTGGCGACGTTGGGAAAAAGATCGGTCTCCGCGCTCATGAGCGGTGTGGCTTCATAGCCTGGGGAGCGCACGCGCCTCGCGTGCTGGTTTCGGCGCCCCGCCGAAACGAACTTGTGTCACGCTGAATGCTCCGCTGAAGGGAGAAAGTTCGCGACCCCGAAAGCATTCGGGGTCGCCAGCGTGTGGGGCGCACGCGCTCCCCAGAGTTTGGGCCGCCGCACATTTTCTACGTCCCGAACAAATCGCTCTGCGCACCGGCCGGGATCTTCAATCCCAGCTTTCGGTAGGCGTTAGGCAGGGCCACCCGCCCCTGCGCGGTCCGCTTGATGTAGCCTTCCATGATCAAATACGGCTCGTTCACTTCCTCGAGCGTGCCGGCTTCTTCCCCGACCGCGACCGCGAGCGAACTCAACCCCACCGGACCGCCGTTAAATTTGTGAATCAGAGTTTCGATGATCCGCTTGTCCCATTGATCGAAACCATCGCGATCGATCTCCAGCATCGTCAGGGCGCGGTCCGCCAGCTCAGCCGTGATTCGTCCGTCCGCTTTGACCTGCACATAGTCGCGTACCCAGCGCAGCAAATTGTTCGCCGTCCGCGGGGTGCCGCGGGTGCGGGTGGCGATCTCGGCTGCGCCTGGCGGATCGATCTCGACATTCAACAAGCCGGCGCTGCGCAGGATGATCTTCTGCATTTCCTCCGCGCTGTAATAATCGAGACGCGCCGTCATCCCAAAACGCGAGCGCAACGGCGCGCTCAACATGCCGGAGCGCGTCGTCGCACCGATGAGCGTAAACTTCGGCAGGCGCAATTGCAGGCTCCGCGCCTGCGGCCCCTGGTCGATGATGATGTCGAGTTTGTAGTCCTCCATCGCGGGATAAAGGTATTCCTCGATCGTCGGCTGGAGCCGGTGGATTTCATCGATGAAAAGAACGTCGCCTTTTTCCAGGCTGGTCAGCAATCCGGCCAGTTCGCCGGCTTTTTCAATCACCGGTCCGCTCGTGTTCTTGATGTTCACGCTCATCGCATTGGCGATGATGTGGGCGAGCGTCGTCTTCCCGAGGCCGGGCGGACCGCTGAGCAGGATGTGTTCGAGGACATCGCCCCGCATTTTCGCCGCCTGCACCAGCACCTCGATCCTTTCACAGACCTTCTCCTGGCCGGTGAACTCGCTGAACATCGGCGGCCGGAGCGAAATCTCGAAAGCCGGATCAGATGGTGGGACGGCGGTGGCCATGCAGGAAAATAGACAGGATTTACAGGATTATCAGGAGCAAGAATTCAACGCGCTCTTTTGAGGCCGCCCCCAATCCTCAAAATCCCGTAAATCCGGTCTGCCTTTTATTCCAGATTTTTGGTCAGGACCAATTCGGTTCCGCGGCTGCGCAGAACATAATCGACCTGGTCAAAGGCGTTGCGAATCAGATGCAGCCCGAGACCGCCGGGCCGAATCAAATCCGCCGGCCGGCTTTTCATCGCCGCCGGCTCGGTTTGTTTTCCGTAATCGCGCAGGCGGAGGCAGACACAATCGTTTTTCCCCTCGAGCGAGAGGGAGATGAGCTGGTCGTCGCGCAGGTGGTAGGCGTGCCGGATAATATTGGTGCAGGCCTCATCCACCCCGAGGACCATGAGGGTGCGTTGCCGCTCCGAAAAAGGGAACTTTTCGAGGAAGCGCCGCACGCAGTTGCGCATCAGGGCGAGATTTCCGGTGTGACTACAGAACTCGATTTGTTTCTTCGTTTTCCTCATCGCGCCGGGGCGCCTAACAATCGCCGCGCCCGTGTTGGGTGCAAAGCTGGACAATTCCCGGTCGACCGCAACGAGTTTCTTAGGGTAGCGCAAGCTTCCAGCTTGCATCGTTTGAGTCCGCAAGCTGGAAGCTTGCGCTACCATTTGCTGGCAAATCGCCGCCAGGCGTGCACTATTTTTGCATGTCGAAATGGTTCATTCTGTTGCTCCTCCTCGCCAGCCCGGCCCTGGCGCAGGAACGGCCGACCGCCTACCAGGCCCTCCGCACTGTGGGTACCCAATTGGATCGCGATTCGGTCAATCACATTATCTCGGTCATCGGCACCAATGGCGACCCGCAGCCGGAGACCTGGAAAATCCTGCTCGATGATCCCAAAGCGCGCGGTGGGGTGCGCGAGCTGGAAGTGAGCAACGGCAAAATCATTTCGGAACGCACCCCGGTGCGCGCGGCGGTCGAGGGTTCGTTAGGCGCAACCGTCGACACTTCAAAGCTCAATCTCGACTCGAGCGGCGCCTTTACCCTCGCCCAGCAGACGGCGGAGAAATCGCATGTCACCTTTACGACCGCGGATTACACCCTGCGGGTCGACGACCGCGGCAACCCGATCTGGATGATCACCCTCTTCCGGCAGAACGGCGATCCGGCCGGGACGATTCACATCGGCGCCAACCATGGAACGATCACGCGCACGGAGGGCCTCTTCGCCGGGGGTGATCGGGCAGTGGTCGACGAACAATCCAGCATGGACGGTGCCGAGGCCGACCAGGACGACGACGACGGCGATGAGAACTTCGTGAAGCGCCGGATCAAGCAGGCTTTTCGCCTAGCGCGCGACGACGTGAAGCGCACTTTTTTCAAGGTCCGCCGCTCCTTCGTCGATTTCTTCCAGGATAAATGAATCGCGTCCGCGCGAGACGAGTCTTGCATTCTCCGATGAGCACCCGAAAATCACGGCAATGACAGGCGAAATCCCGGCACCCGCGGCGTGGACCAATGTGCGGCACGGCTGGCAACAGCTTTACGGCAGCTTCGAGGAGATGGGGGTGAGCTTGGAGTGGCACGATTTCAAAACCAGCCGCTCGCTCGACTGGGCCGAGAGTTTTCGACCGAGCAGCATCGAGTTTTGCCTCAACCTGGACGGGCGCGGCGCAATCCGGCGCGGGAATGCGACGCACGATTACGGGCCGAGCAGCTCGGGCTATTACGCGGTCGGCGACGAGCCGCTCCGTGCCACGCGGCAGGCGCACGATCGTCATCGCTTCGTCACCCTGGAATATTCGCGGGCGCATTTGCAGAATCAGTTGGCGGATTCCGAGAGCGACCTGACCTCGGCGATGCGGGCGGCGATTTTCCCGAAGCGCGGGCAGAGCATTGTCTCGTCGCCGCAGCCGATGTCGGCCGAGCAGCGCACGATCGTGGCCAGCCTGGCCGAGCCGCCGGTGCCAAAGGCGGCGCGCATTCTCTGGTACCAGAGCAAGGCGCTCGAGCTGATGTCGCACTTTCTTTTCGAGCCGAAAGACCCGGAATTCTTTTGCATGCGGCAAAAGAAAGTGGCGCGCGACCGGGTCGTGCGGACGAAGGAGTTGCTCGTGCGCGACCTGGCCAACCCGCCGACGCTGGAAATGCTCGGGCAGGAAGTCGGTTGCAGCCCGTTTTACCTGAGCCGGATTTTTTCGCGGGAAGTTGGCCTGACGATTCCGCAGTTTCTGCGCAACGCGCGGATGGAACGCGCGGCCGAGCTGCTGCGCAGCGGACGTTACAATGTGACCGAGGCGGCGACGGAAGTCGGCTATTCCAGCCTGAGTCATTTCAGCAAGGCTTTCTGCGAGACGATCGGCTGTTGTCCGGTCCTTTATCCGGCGGCGAAGCATATCGTGCTCGATCGTTAGGCCGGAATGAGTGCCGCGGCCGTCAGTGCCGGAGGGAAACGCTCCGGCCTTTTTCTTTTACCGACCGCCACCCTCTGGCAGCGCGAGATCGTGCGCTTCTACCGGCAGCGCAACCGGATCATCGGCGCGCTCCTTTCGCCGCTCGTTTTCTGGTTTGTCATCGGCTCGGGGATCGGACCGTCGTTTCGCGTCGGCTCCGCGCCTAACGGGGTCAGTTACCTCGAATATTTTTATCCGGGCACGCTCATCCTGATCATGCTTTTCACCGCCATTTTCTCCACCATCTCGATTATCGAGGATCGGCGGGAAGGTTTTCTCCAGTCCGTCCTAGTCGCGCCGATCTCGCCCGGGAGCATCGTCTGCGGGAAAATTCTCGGCGGCACCACCCTCGCTCTTTTGCAGGGGCTGCTCTTTCTCCTGCTCGCGCCCTTCGTTGGAATCCAAATCTCGCCAGAGCGGATTTTGATTTGTCTCGGCACGCTCTTTGTCGTCGGTTTTGGGCTGACGGGACTCGGATTTCTCGTCGCCTGGCCGATGGAATCGACTCAGGGCTTCCACGCCATCATGAACGTCTTTTTGATCCCGCTCTGGCTCATGTCCGGCGCGCTTTTCCCCGCGACCAATCCGCATTCCTGGATCTTTTGGGCGGTGCATTTGAATCCGGTCACGTATGGTGTCGCCGCCGTCCGGCGCGCGCTTTACGCGGGCGATCCCGGCGTCGTCCATCTCCCGGGTTTTGCTCTTTCCCTCAGCTTGTCGGCGGTTTTTGGCCTGGTTATGTACGCCGTCGCTTACTTTCTCGTGCAGCGAAAATCCTCATGAAAATCTCCCGCGCTCTTATTTCCGTTTCCGACAAAACCGGCGTGGCCGATTTCGCGCGTGAGCTCGAAAAAGAAGGCGTCGAGATTGTTTCCACCGGCGGCACCGCCAGTCTGCTCCGGCAAGCCGGGATCAAGGTGCGCGGCATTTCCGCCTTCACCGGTTTTCCGGAAATGCTCGATGGCCGGGTCAAGACGCTGCATCCCAAAGTGCACGGCGGACTGCTCTTCGTGCGCGGGAACGAGGAGCACGAGGCGGCGGCGCGCGAGCACGGCATCGAACCGATCGACCTCGTGGTGATCAATCTTTATCCCTTCGAAGCGACCATCGCGAAGCCGGGCGTGAAGCTGGCCGAAGCGATCGAGCAGATCGATATCGGTGGTCCGTCGATCCTGCGCAGCGCTTCCAAAAATTATCAGTCCGTCACCGTCATCGTCGATCCGGCGGATTATGCCGTGGTGCTGGACGAGATGCGCAATCGCGAGGGCGAGACGACGCTGAAATTGCGCGAGCGCCTCGCGATCAAGGCCTTCATCAAGACCTCCGATTACGACCGCGCGATCGCCGGTTTCCTGAACGAAAAGCAGGAGACCGAAACTTCTTTCTCGCTCTCGCTCCCGCTGGTCAGCCGGCTGCGTTACGGCGAAAATCCGCACCAGGCCGGGTCGCTTTACGGCAATTTCACGGAGTATTTCGAGAAGCTGCACGGGAAGGAACTCTCCTTTAACAACCTCCTCGACATCACTGCCGCGGCCGACCTGATCGAGGAATTTGAGGAACCGACGATTGCGATTTTGAAGCACACCAATCCGTGCGGCGTGGGGAGCGATCCCGACCTGAAGGAAGCGTGGATGAAAGCTTTCGCGACCGACAAGCAGGCGCCCTTCGGCGGGATCATTATCTGCAATCGCCCGCTCGATCTGCCGGTCGCGAAAGCGATCAGCGAAATTTTCAGCGAAGTGATCATCGCGCCGGAGTTCGCGGCGGACGCGCGGGCTTTGCTCCAGAAAAAGAAGAACCTGCGCCTGATGCGGGCGTTAACTCCGGTCACGACTAACGAGAAGCCGCGGATGGACCTGCGCTCCGTCCGGGGCGGCCTCCTCGTCCAGCAAAAGGACACCGCCGAGCTGGAGGGACTGGAGACGAAGGTGGTGACGAAACGTCCGCCGACCAAACAGGAAATGGCCGCGATGCTCTTTGGCTGGCGGGTGGTGAAGCACGTGAAATCGAACGCGATCGTCTACGCCGGCGCCGACCGCACGCTTGGCATCGGGGCCGGCCAGATGTCGCGAGTCGATGCCTCGCGCATTGCGGTCTGGAAAGCGCAGGAAGCGGGGCTTTCCCTCGCGGGCAGCGCGGTCGCGAGCGACGCTTTCTTTCCTTTTTCCGATGGTCTGATTGCCGCCGCCGACGCGGGTGCGACGGCGGCGATTCAGCCGGGCGGTTCCGTCCGCGACGAGGAAGTGATTGTCGCCTCCGACGAGCGCAAGATGGCGATGATCTTCACCGGCGTGCGCCACTTTCGGCACTAGCCTTTTCGCCCTAACGAAGGCGCCGGCTGCGCCGGAACATCATCCCCTGAACGATGATGCCGAAGACGGCCAGGACCACAAGGAGGATGCCCGTTCCGGTGCTCGGCAGGTGCGCGACATCGGCAATCAGGCGCGCGCCCTCGATCGAGGAAAAGATGATGAGCGCCCAGTCGAAGAGGGCGAGCAGAAGGAGGGCGCCGACGATTCCGCCAATGATGAAGGTGATGGCGGAATAATGGGCGTGATTGACGAGAAACGCGGCCGCGATCGCGACCGCGACGCGTCCGCCGACAATGAACCCGGCGATGCCGATGGCGACCTTTTGCAGGAAAAACGCGATGAGCGCGCCGAGCAGGCCGAGGCCGAGCGAGAGGAGGAGGGAAAGCCAGAGCGGCGGGTTCTGACTGAGATAAGGCGCGAGCTGCAACCCAATCGCGAAGCCGAGCGCGGCGACGAAAAGCCAGAAGAGCTTGCGGCCGAAAAGAAGAAGCGCGATCCCGGCGAGGACGCTGATGATCGGCAGAGAGACATTCATGCGGGGGAGTCTAGCGGATGGGGTCGACCTTGTGAACGCGGGAGATGGCGCCGCCAACCCGGTAGGGCGAGACTCCGTCGAGCCGGGGGGAAAAGGTCGATTTGCCGCCGCGCGCACTCCCTGGCTCCACAGAGTCTCGCCCTACCGAACGGATCCCGGGCTGGATTCATTTCGTCCGAAACTTGGTGGTAATGTAATCCTCGCTTCGTAAGTGTGCAGGATATCCCACGGAGCGCGGCACGGATGAAAATTTTTGTTTCTCAACTCACGTTTTTCCTGCGGACGGCGACGACTCGGCGCAACATCCGGCTGCTCTCGCGTTTCCTTCTCGCGCTCGGCCTCCTCGTGCTGATTTACAGCGTTCTCTTCCATCTCCTCATGGTCTACGAAGGCCAAAGGCATAGCTGGATGACCGGGTTCTACTGGACCCTGACGGTGATGAGCACGCTCGGCTTCGGCGACATCACTTTCGAGAGCGATCTGGGCCGCCTCTTCTCCATCGTGGTGCTTCTCTCCGGCATGGTGTCACTGCTCATGCTTCTTCCCTTCACCTTTATCGAATTTTTTTATGCCCCTTGGATGCGGGCGCAGTCGGAAGCCCGGGCCGGCCGACGCCTGCCGCGCTCGACCAGGGGCCACGTGATTCTGACCCACTACGACCCGGTCTCCCTCGCGCTGATCCAGCGTCTCAAGCGCTATGAGTATCCGTATGTGCTTTTGGTTGGTGATCTTCAGGAGGCGCTCCGTCTTTACGACCTCGGGCTCAAAGTGGTCCACGGGGAAGTGGACCGGCCTGAGACTTATCAGCACGCGCAGGTGCAGCAGGCGGTCATGGTCGCCGCCACCGGCAGCGATGTCGTCAACACCAATATCGCCTTTACGGTGCGCGAGCTTTCTCCCGATGTCCCGATCGTTGTCACGGTCAATTCCGAAGACGCGATCGACATTCTGGAGCTTGCCGGCAGCACCAAAGTCATCCAACTGGCCGAGATCATGGGTCAGGCACTGGCCCGGCGCATCACGGGTGTGGACGCGCGCGCGCACATCATCGGTGAGGTTCGCGGCATTTTGCTCGCAGAAGCCACCGCTGCCGGCACACCGCTGGTGGGCAAGACCCTGGCCGAAAGCAAGCTGCGGCAGAGCGCCGGTGTCACGGTGGTCGGGTTGTGGCGCCGGGGAAATTTTGAAATGGCGTCAGCCGAGACCAGGATCGACGCCGACTCGGTCATGGTGCTGGTCGGGTCGAAGGAACAATTGCGCACCTTCGACGAACTTTTCTGCATTTATCACGTGAGCCCCGACCCGGTGTTGCTGATCGGCGCCGGCCGTGTCGGCCGGGCCGCGGCGCGGGCGATCACGGAGCGGGAAGTGGATTACCGCATGGTCGAGAGCAAACCTGAGCGCATTTTTAATGAGAAGTATATCCTGGGGAATGCGGCCGATCTTGCCACCCTCGAGCGAGCCGGCATTCGCGAGACGCCCGCCGTTGTCATCACCACCCATGACGACGACATGAATGTTTATCTCACCCTCTACTGCCGCCGCTTGCGGCCCGATGTCCAGATCATCAGCCGTGCGACGCTCGAGCGAAACATTTCCACGATGCATCGCGCCGGGGCGGACTTCGTTCTCTCCTACGCCTCGATGGGGGCGACCATGATTCTCAACGTCCTGCGCAAAACAGACATCCTCGTCATCGCGGAAGGTTTGCACGTGGCGGAGATGGATGTGCCGCCGGCGCTGGTGGGGAAAAGTCTCCAGGAAGCAGCCATCCCTCAGAAGACAGGGTGCAATATGGTTGCCCTGCGCTGCAATGGTCAGTTGACGATGAATCCCGGACCGGACGCGCGCTTGCAGGAGGGTGCGGAACTTTTACTCATCTGCACGACTGAAGGCGAACAACGTTTTATGAAACGCTACGGCAAGGGGCGGCGCCGGGTTCAGTGAACCGGAAGATCCCGGTCACTGAGATGGCCGGCTGCGATCAGCGTTTGCCGGTCATCATTTCGTCTCGTTTCGCCTTAAACTCCGAGCCTTCCAGCCAAGTGGGATATTTCTCATCGTTCGCGACCTGGTATCCGACGTCGAAGAGAAGCCGCATGTCTTCCACCGCACCCGATAGATCCCAACTCGGGTTCACCTCGTCCGAGACCTGGTGATAATGATGCAGGGTGTAGTCATCGCTCTTCTTCTGTCCGTAATCGGCCGGCTGACCGAGGTAATCTTTCGGTCTGCTCCCGGTGTAGAGGGCCGGCACGCCGGCTTTCGCAAACTCGAATTGATCGGCGCGGAAGAACGAACCTTTTTCGGGCTCGCTGTTTGGTTTTGCCGTCCGGCCCTGGCGCTGCGCGGCCTCGCTCAGGATCTGGCCGAGAGTGGATTGGCCGACGCTGATCTCCTCCAGGTCGCGGCTTTTGCCCCAGGCGTTCACGCCATCGATGTTGATGTCGGCCAAAGTGCGATCGAGCGGATAGAGCGGGTGAGCCGCGTAATATTTCGCGCCTAACAAACCCGATTCCTCCGCCGTCGTGGCCAGGAAAAGAATGCTGCGCGGCGGCGGTTGCGGGAGTTTGGTGAAAGCCTGCGCGATCTCGAGGATGGCCGAGACGCCGGAAGCGTTATCAAGCGCGCCGTTGAAAATCTGGTCGCCTTCGAGCCTGGGGTCGCGCCCGATATGGTCCCAGTGCGCAGTGTAGATAACGAACTCATCCTTCTTCTGCGCATCGCTCCCTTCCAGGCGCGCGACCACGTTGCGCGACTTGAAGCGCGTGATCTCGTTCTGGAGCGAGAAACTGGCCTTTGCGCCTAACGAGATCGGCCGGAAATCCTTGCGCAGCGCGGCTTCTTTTAATTCGTCGTAGCTCTTGCCCGCCGCCTGAAACAGCTTGCGCGCCGTCTCGAGTTGAATCCAGGACTGGATCCCGACCGTGCCCATGTTTTTGTCATCAGTATCGATCACGAAATTCGCTTTCCCGGCGCTGTTTCCGACCACGCCCCAGGGATAGGCGGCGGGCTTCGTTTCATGCACGATGACCGCGGCGGCCGCGCCTTTTGCGGCCGCGATCTCGTATTTGTACCTCCAGCGGCCGTAATAGGTCATGGCCCGGCCCTTGAACATGGCGTCGTCCAGTTTCTTCGGGTCGTTAGGGTCGGGTAGCGGCGGATCGTTGATCAGGAAGACGACGGTTTTGCCTTTGACGTCGACGTCCTTGAAATCGTCCCAGCCGTATTCCGGCGCGACGATGCCATAGCCGACAAAAACGACCTCAGAATCCCTGACCTCAATCTCCGGCGTGATCCGCTGGGTAAAGGCGACGTAATCCGCCGGCGACTGCAGTTCGATCGTCTGTTCGCCGGCGAGGAAAGTCGCTTTCGGTTTGCTCCGCACACCGGCCATCGGCACTTCCTGGGTGTAGGTGCCGTTGGGGTTGCCCGGTTTCAGGCCGAGTTTTTTGAACTGCTCGGTCAGGTAACGGACGGTTTTCTCTTCGCCCTCCGAACCTGGCGCGCGGCCTTCGAATTCATCCGCGCTCAGGACCTTGATGTGCGCGAGAAGGCCTTCGGTCTCGATCGCGTCGGTTGCTTCCTTAGGGGACCCAGTGGGTGAGGCGGCAGCGACGAGGGAGAGTGCGGAGAGAGCGAGCGAGAGCCGGAAAAGTCGTTTCATAGAAGTGGCAATCTAGCGCGGAAGCGGGCCGCGTTCACGTCTGTAGCCGGGGGCGTTGACCCCGGCGGGTGAGCGTCCTGCTACGAAGGGGCCGGGGTCAGCGCCCCCGGCTACAACGGGCCGGGGTCGGCGCCCGAGGCGACAACGGAGGCACGCATTATTCCAAATAAACATACTGGTAGGGGTGATGATCGAGGATGGTCGGAAACCAGCCTTTGACCCCGGGCCGGATGAGGAAGGCGTGAGTGTAAAAATAAACCGGCAGGATCGGCGCGTCGTCGAGCAGGATCGCCTCGGCTTGCTGG
>JALYQE010000005.1 GCA_030855965.1 Verrucomicrobiota bacterium
TCGGCTTAACCGGCTTCGGCGCGGCCATCGTCGGCGCGCTTTGGAGTTACAACGGCTGGTCGCTGATCACCCTCATCGCGGAGGAGGTACGGGAGCCGGGACGCACCCTGCCCCGCGCCCTCATCGGGGCCAGCGTGCTCGTCATCGCTCTCTACCTTTTCGTTAACGCCGGCTACTTCTATGTCCTCAGCCCGGAGACCGTGGCGAACCTTCCAGCGACCTCCTCGGTCGCGGGCGAAGTGCTCGTGCGCCTGCTCGGAGCCGGTGGCGCCGCCCTTCTCACCGCCGGGCTGATGCTTTCCTCGTTTGGCGCGCTCCATTCCAACAGTCTGACCACGTCCCGGGTCCCGTTCGCCATGGCACGGCACGGACTCCTCCCGCGTGCTCTCGCCCGGGTTTCGCCCCGCACCCATGTGCCGACCAATGCCATCCTTCTCCTGGGCGTGTGTGCGATCGGATTTGCTCTCACGGGCACTTTCGATTTCCTCACCGACCACATCGTCTTCATGCTTCTGCTCTTTAATGGCCTGGCCGTCGCCTCGGTCTACGTCCTGCGCCGGAAACTTCCCGCCGCCATTCGTCCCTACCGAATGTGGGGCTACCCGGTCGTGCCCGCCCTCTTTTTGCTGGGCACCGCTTACCTCATGCTCAATACCCTCCTCGCCACCCCGGGCCGCGCCCTGGCCGGGATGGGCATCGTGGCGCTCGGCCTACCGCTTTACGCCTACTACGTACGCCGGCTGGCACCCGATCGGCCGGAAGATTGGCTCGGGGAAAACTAAACCGCGTTCACCGCGGCCGTACCCCTCGCAGGGTACGACCGCAATAACGTGATAAACTGATTACGGAGTAGGAGCCGGGCTCTGATCGCGCACGGCTTCGGCCTGGTTCTCGATCGCGTCAGCGTTCTTGTCCGCGGCGTCGCGAGTCGCGTCGGCCTTGTTTTCGAGGGCAGAATCAGTCGAACTGTCGTTCGACATCGTCTTCTGCTCCTCGATCGCGTCGGCTTTCTTCTCCGCGCCATCGCGGACGGCGTCAGCCTTGTTTTCCATGCTATCGGCTTTTTGTTCGACCGCGTCTTCGCGCGCATTTTCCTGTTTGGAATCGCACGCACCCAGGGCGAACGCCGAAGCGGCCGCCACGAGGCAGAGGGTAATTTGTTTGATGGAGCTGGATGTGGTTTTCATTGCCCTTAGATCGTGGCTGGCCCCGTGACCGGACGTTTCGGCCCTGCGCCCAAGCCGCGGACAGCGCGCGGTTTGTGGAGTTTATCGGCGCTGGCGGCACTCCGCCGGGACAAAATTATGGGTCCGACGATCGCGGCGCAGACGAATTCTAAATGCAACATGGAGGCGCACGAAAGTCGCCAAAATGGGCTGTGTGTGCCGGCCGGCAAGTTACGGCTGGGTTAAAGTGCTGCTGGCCGGCGGGGATGACGCCGGACCAGCAGCCAACGCTGGCTTTTTTTCATCATCCGGCCAGCCCGGCCACGAGCAGAACGACGAGCAGCGCGAGGCCAAGCAGGCCCGCATAGACCAGCGTGTCCTGCCGGCGCGCGCGGCGCTGGGCTTCGGCGTAAGGGATGATAGTAAAGCTGACCATGGTGTAGAGCGGCAGATAAAGCCCGGGCAGCAGTCCCTCGAGGGTGTGATCGAGTTTCTTTTTCGCCCGGAAAGCGCGCGAGGCGGTTTTGTCGCGCATCTCGAAGAAGTTGTGCACCGCGAGGTCGGCCAGGGCATCGGCGTTATCCTTGCGCCGAGCGAAATATTCCGCGAAAGCGCGCTTCCGGTCGTTAGGGAATTCCGCCAGGCATTGGTCGAAGACAAAGCAATCCTCGAAGGCGGCATTCATCCCTTGGCCGTAGAATGGGACGACGGCATGGGCCGCATCGCCGACGAGCGCGACCTTGTCCTGGTAGTGCCAAGGGGCGCACCGGATTGTGACGAGCGAGCCGGTGGGGTTTGCGTGGTAATCCGCCAAGAGGTCGGGCATGAGCGGGACGGCGTCGGGGAATTCCTCCTCGAAGAAGCGGCGGATTTCGTCGTTCGTCTGCACGGTGGCGAAGCTGCGCGGGCCCTCAAATTCCCAAAAGAGGGTGCAGGTGAAAGAGCCGTCGGGGTTGGGCAGCGCGATCATCATGAAACTTTTGCGCGGCCAAATGTGGAGGGCGTTTTTTTCCATTCGCCACGAGCCATCCGAGGCGGGCGGAATGGTGAGCTCCTTGTAACCGTGGGCGAGATAGCTCTGGCTGTACTCGAAGCGGTTTTGGCGCTGCAGCGCGCCCCGCACGACCGAGAAAGCGCCATCGACGCCGAGAATGGCGTCGGCCCGCGCGGTCACGATTTCGTTCGTTGCGGCATCGACGATCTGGGCCGCGGGCGCGTCGAGATCGACGTCGAGACAGCGGTGGTTGAACTTTACCTGCACGCTCGGATAACGCTGCGCCGTCTCGATCACGACCGTGTTGAGCACATCGCGGCCGATCGAGTTGATGTGCTTCGCCGGGTCGCGGTCGTAGGGGGAGAAATGGAGGTCGCCGGTTTTGTCGTGGATCATGCGGCCGCGCATCGGGATGGCGTGCCTTAGCACTTCATCGGCGATGCCGAGCTCTTGCAGGGCGTGAATGCCGCGGGTGGAAAGGGCGAGGTTGATGGATCGGCCGCCGACGGTGTTGCCGGCGCGGGGATCGGCCCGGCGTTCGAAGAGATCGATCTCGTGGCCGCGCCGTCCGAGGTAGCCGGCGAGCAGGCCACCGGCCAGGCCGCTGCCGATAAGGGCAAATTTTGATCCCATGCGGGCTCTACCGTGGCTGTTTCCGGGCTCTTGCCAAGTCCGGAGGGAAAGGCTCGCCCGATGTTTCAGTGGCAAATCTTGCAATTGGCACCATCACTGCTGAGTGATGCAGACAGGGCGATGAAATCCGATCCGGATCCAGAACAAGACCAGGGCAACACGTTCGAGCTGAAAGCCATTCTCGTGGTGGATGACGACCAGCAGTTGGCCTCCGCCCTGCAATGGATCCTGGCGGACGCCAATTTCCTGGTCGACGTCGCCTTCGACGGCGCGGAAGCGATCCTGAAAGTGAAGGCGCACGAATACGACGCGGTCATCTGCGACTTGAAAATGCCGAAGCTGCGCGGGGACGAATTTTATCTCAAGGCGCGCGAGCTGCGGCCGGAACTCTCGGACCGCTTCATATTCATCACCGGTTACGCGACCGATCCGGTCCTCCGCACGTTCCTGGTAGAAAATGAAGTGAAGTTTCTGGTCAAGCCGTTCCCGATCAAAGGCCTCATCGCCTGCGTCGACGAGATGTCGCGCTAACGGCCTTCGGCGCGTTCGCGTCCGAATCTCAGGGCAGCCTGCGCAGGACGAGTTCTTCCGGCACCGAAATGACGAGAGAGGTGACCTTGCCTTTGTCGTCCTTCACGAAACGAAACGTGCGGTCGGAGTCTTCTTCGAAAAACGCCGTCTCCGTTTCCGGAGTCATGATCATCTTCTCGCCCAGCCAGGTGGTTTCGAGATGATCCCCCACCGCTTTCAGCGTGATGGAATAACGATCCTCCAGGCGATAGTCGCCCGCGTACGCGCCCAACATCGCGGGCGCTAATTTTTTCGCGGTATGCACCGGTGGCGCGAGTGCGGGCACGTAGGAACCGGCGATACGCTGCGCAATATAGCGGGCGGAAGCACCGGCCCGATTGCAGAAGACGGCAACCGTGAGGCGGTCATCGGGATAACGCGCGATGTAGGCCGCGAACCCCTGCCAGGCGCCGCCGTGCTCGAGCAAAGGTTGGCCGGAGGACGTCTTGCCAACGCCCCAGCCAAATCCATACGGCGCGGTCGTGCCGTCGTTGAGTTTCACCGGCGTCCACATTCGCTCGTAGCCGGCGCGGCTGAGCAGCTTCTCGTTATCCAATCCCTCGGCCCATTTCGCCATGTCGTCGGCGGTGAGGTAGAGGGCGCCATCCGCGGTCGTGTTCAGGCTCGGCGAGACCCATTCTTGGTTCTTGAGCGCGCCTAGCCTGAGCCGGTAGCCCGCGGCCCGGTGCGGCACGATGTCGCTCTCGCTGATGACGCGGGCGCTCTTCATCTCGAGCGGAGCGAAGACGCGTTCCTGCAAAAAATCGCCGTAGAACTTCCCCGACACCTTGTGAATGAGAATGCCTAACGAGACGTAGCCGAGATTGCTGTAAGACCACTTCTCTCCCGGCGCGAAAGCGAGCGGTTGAGCCTTGATCATCTTGAAAAAATCGTCCTCGCTGTAATCGGCCCTCATCGAGAAATCCTGCGGATAATCGCCCAGCCCGGCGGTGTGGGTGAGGAGATGGCGCACCGTGATGCCCGACCAGCTGGCGGGCACGTCGAGATACTTCGCCACGGGATCCGCGAGCGCGAGTTTCCCCTCCTCCACCAGGAGCATGATGGCCATGGCGGTGAATTGTTTTCCCAGCGAGCCGGACTGGAAAATCGTCTGCGGCATCACCCGCACATCGTGCTCGAGATTGGCCAGGCCGTAGCCCTGGCAAAGCGCGGTTTTTCCCTCGTGGCGGGTCATGATGGCGCAGCCGGGGATCTGCTTTTTCTTCAGGTAGCCCTCGACGAAATCATCCGCGCTCTCCGCGAGAGCGACCGCCGGCGCGAGAAAAAGGAGCAACGATGCCGTGAGTGGTCGTCGAAGCGCTGCGTTCATTCGTGGCTCAGTGATGCCCGCAGAGGATCTGCGCGAAGCGCCAGACTTCGTCAAAGGTGTTGTAAAGCGGAGCCGGAGCGACGCGGATCACGTTTGGCTCGCGGAAATCTGTCTTCACCCCGGCGGCTTCGAGTTTCTCGAACAACTCCTTCGGATGTTCGTGCACGAGAATGGAGAGCTGAGCGCCGTGGTCGTTAGGCGCGGGCGGGGTGATGATGGTGAAACGCTGCGAACCGATCTCGTTCAACAGAAATTGCAGATAGCCGGTGAGCCGGAGTGATTTCGCGCGCAGCGCTTCCATGCCGCCGGCTTCGTCGAAGATTGCGAACGACGTGCGGAGCGGCGCCATCGCCAGGATGGGCGGGTTGCTCAGCTGCCAGGAATCAGCCGAGAGCACCGGCACGAAATCGGGTTCTAGCTGCATGCGGAATCGCGTCGCCGGATCGTTCCCCCACCATCCCGCCAGACGCGGCAGGTTGGGATTTGTTGCGTGCCGCTCGTGGACAAACGCGCCCGCGACCGCGCCGGGTCCGGAGTTAAGATATTTGTAGGAACACCAGACCGCGAAATCGACGTTCCAATCGTGCAGCGCGAGCGGGACGTTGCCCGCAGCGTGCGCGAGATCGATCCCGACCGTGCAGCCGCGCTTCTGCGCCGCGGCCGTGATCTTCGCGATGTCGAAGAGCTGGCCGGTGAAAAAATTCACCCCGGCGAAAAGCACGAGCGCAATTTCGTCGCCGTTCCTCTCGATCGACGCCTCGATGTCTTCCTCGCGCAGCGCATGCTCCCCTTCCCTCGGCCTCGCCAAAAGGAGCGAGTCGGCAGGGTCGAACCCGTGATGCGCGATCTGCGACTTGATCGCATAGGTGTCGGAGGGGAACGCCGGGTCTTCCATCAGGATTTTGCGGCGCGCTTTCGTCGGGCGGTAAAAGGTTGCCATGAGCAGGTGCAGGTTCACCGTCAGGCTGTTCATGCAAACGATTTCGTTAGGCTGCGCGCCCACCAGTCGCGCCGCCGGCTCGCGCAGGGTCTCGTGGTAGGAATACCAGGGCGTGGCGGCGTCGAAGTGCCCGTCCACCCCGAGCTGTGCCCAGTCGTCCAGCTCCTGGTCGACGATCTGCCGCGTCGCCTTCGGCATCAGGCCTAACGAGTTGCCGACAAAATAAATCAGCGGCTCGCCGTCGGCGCCGAGCGGGATGTGGAAACGATCGCGAAAGCCGCGGAGCGGGTCCTCCCGATCCTGTCGCAAAGCAAATTCTTCGTCGGCAGAAAATTTCTCAGAGCTCATAATTTGTCAGGCGGTGGCTGCATGAACTCAATTGTGATCCCGTCGGGATCGCGCACGTACACAACGCGTTTCCCGGCATTCGGACCGACCTTGAGCGTCTGCGCTTTTCCCGCCGCTTTCCAGCCCGACGCGGCGATCGCGTGCAGAACCGCGTCGAGATCATCGACCACTAACGCGACGTGGACCGAGCCGACATCGCACGGCCGCGGACGAAGATGTTGCCGTTCCGTCGGCGCGAGATACTCGAGCAGCTCGATCTTGTGGCCGTGGCCTTTCAGGACCGCGATGGAAATCTCCGCCCCCGGCACGCCGGTAATTTCACTTGCGAGGTCGCCGGTCTGGTGCGCGCAATGCGAGACCTCGAAAGCAAGCACGTCGCGCCAGAACGCAAGTGAGCGATCGAGATTCGCGACCGTGAAGCCGGTGTGATCGGTGGCGAGGATTTTGAAGGGCTGCGTGCTCACGTCGTGAAGGCATCGCTTAAGTCGTCCGGCCCACAATTTCAACCCTCGCGCGTCCGTGCGCGGCGGCTATCTGCTCGCTTCGCGGCGAAATTTTGAGTGTGATTTTTTCGACGTGCCCGCGAATCACCTCCTTAACAACGACTCCCTTCGCCTAACGAGATGCACGCTCTTACCACAACCATGACCGTTTTTGCCGATAAGGAAATTTTTACCGACCTGCTCGAGCAGCACGGCGGGATCATCGGCAAGGTCGCTTTCGGCTACAGCAGCACGTTCGCGGATCGCGAGGATCTCACCCAGGAGATCACCCTCCAACTCTGGCGGGCCTACCCGCGCTACTCGCCCGAGCGCCCCTTCTCGACCTGGATGTATCGCATCGCGCTCAACGTCGCGATCTCGTTCCTCCGCCGCCACAGCTATCCCGTTAGGCAAACGGTGCCGCTGGAGGAACACGAATTCGCCGATGAGAACACCGCGGCGGCCGAGGGCGATGAGCGCATTCCAGTCCTGCGGCAAATCATCGCCTCGCTCGCGCCGCTCGATCGAGGCCTCATGCTTTTATATTTGGAAGATCACAGCTACCGCGAGATCGCCGCCATCCTCGGCATCACCGAGACCAACGTGGCGACCAAACTCAATCGCCTCAAACAGCGTGTCCGCGAGGAGATGCTGAAACTCGAAAACTCATGACCGAACTCGACGACCTCAAATCCACCTGGCAAACGCTCAACCGCAATCTCGAACGACAGCACGCGCTCGCGCTGCATCAGTTTCGGGAGAAGAAACTCAACCGTTTCCA
>JALYQE010000008.1 GCA_030855965.1 Verrucomicrobiota bacterium
CGCGAGTTTTGTATTTTAGGCCGAAGCGCTCCGGGACGGCGAAGTCGACCTGATTGGTGGCGATGGAGAATTCGCGGCCGATCGCGCTCCAGACCTGGACGTCGATCTTCGGGCCGTAGAAGGCGGCTTCGTTCGGCACTTCGATGTAGTTGATCCCGCTGCGCTGGAGGACGTCGCGGACCATGTCTTCGGTCTTCTTCCAGAGCTCGGGGTTGTCGACAAATTTCTGGCCCAGTTTGGCGGGATCGTGGGTGGAGAAACGCATGACGTATTTCTCGATCCCGAAGATTTTGAAATACTTCAGATACATTTCGTTCACGGCGCGGAACTCTTCTTCGAACTGCTCTTCGGTGCAGTAGATGTGGGCGTCGTTCATCTGCAGCGAACGCACCCGCATGAGGCCGAAGAGTTCACCCGATTGCTCGTAACGGTAGTTGCAGCCGTATTCCGCCAGCCGCAGCGGCAGGTCACGATAACTATGCGGCACCGCGGCGAAGAGCTTGTGGTGATGCGGGCAATTCATCGCCTTTAGGTAGTAGCGGTCTCGGAGCACAACCGTCTCGGCTGTGGGGATTTCGGGCGTCTCGCCTGCAACAGAGTCCGAGGCAGGCGAGACGCCTGCTTGCCCCACAGGCACTGAGGCCTGTGCTCCTTCATTCAATTCCATCGGCGGAAACATCGACTCCGCGTAATATGGAAGATGACCGCTGGTTAGGTAGAGTTGTTCTCGCGCGATGTGAGGGGTGCGGACGCGTTGATAGCCGGCGGCGAATTCCGTTTCCTTGGCCAGTTTTTCCAGTTCTTCGATGATGGCGGCGCCGCGCGGGAGCCAGAGCGGGAGGCCGGGGCCGACGTCGTCGTCGAAGGTGAAGAGCTCGAGCTCTTTCCCGAGCTTGCGGTGGTCGCGCTTCTTCGCTTCCTCGAGCATGGCGAAGTAGGCGTCCATCTCGGTGCGGTTCTTGAAGGCGGTGCCGTAGATGCGCTGGAGCTGCGGATTGTTTTCGTCGCCCTTGTAGTAGGCACTGGCGACGTGGGTGAGCTTGAAGGCACCGATGTTCCCCGTCCGCATGACGTGCGGCCCGGCGCAAAGATCGGTAAATTCGCCGTTGCGATAGAGCGTGATCTTTTCGTTAGGCGGAATGCGCTCGATGATGTCGAGCTTGAACTTGCTCGCTGCCGGGCGCGGCCCGAGCGCGGCCAGTTCGCCGGCCTGGGCGAGGGCGAGCGCTTCGGCGCGCGACACTTCCACCCGCTCGAAACGATGGTTGGCCTTGGTCTCTTTTTTCATCTCCGCTTCAATTTTCGTGAAATCCTCCGGCGAAATTCGATGCGGCAGATCGACGTCGTAATAAAAACCGTTCTCGACCGGCGGCCCGGCGGCGAATTGCGCTTCCGGCCAAAGCCGCAGGATGGCGGTCGCGAGGACGTGCGCGGCAGAATGGCGGATCCGCTCCAGCTCCGTCATTTGCGGACCCTGCGGGGCGGGCGGTCCGTCCGCGGGGGCGGCGATGTCTTCGGCGGCTGAGCGTTCTTCGTTCATTTCAAAATGGGAGCAGGAATTTAGCGGCTGCAAAGTTAACCGGATCAGGCGAAATTGCACGATGGCGCTGCACAGGGCCAGAACGTTGCTTCTTCTTTTGCTCCTCGGCACGAGCTGCCGGCCGGCGGAGATTTCCGCGCGCGAGTTTGCCGCCGACCGCGAGCGGATGGTAAAATTCCAGGTTGCGATGCGTGGCGTGATCAATGAGCGGGTGCTGGCGGCGATGCGCAAAGTGCCGCGCGAGCACTTCGTGCCGGAAAAAATGCGCGCCCGGAGCTATACCGACCGGCCGCTGCCGATCGGCTACGACCAGACGATTTCGCAGCCGTTCATCGTCGCGTTCATGACCGACAAACTGGAGCTGAAGCCAACCGATCGCGTGCTGGAAATCGGGACTGGCTCCGGTTACCAGGCCGCGATCCTAGCCGAGCTGGCGGCGGAGGTTTACTCGATCGAGATCATCGCGCCGCTCGGAAAGAGCGCCGAGGAGACCCTGAAACGGCTCGGTTACAAAAACGTGCACGTGAAAGTCGGCGACGGCTACAAAGGCTGGGCCGAGCACGCGCCCTACGATGCGGTCATCGTGACCTGCGCGCCCAACCACGTTCCGCAACCCCTGGCCGAGCAGGTGAAGGATGGCGGGCGGATCATCATCCCGGTGGGAGAGGCGGGGGCGCAGGAGCTTTACCTGCTCGAGAAAAAAGACGGCAAACTCCGGCAGCGGGCCGTCCTGCCGGTGCGCTTCGTACCGATGACGGGTGAGGCGGGCCAGCCGCGCGGACGGTAAATTTCGCCTAACGAATCCGGCGCACAGCCCTTTTCGTTAGCCGCGTTTGCTGAAAATCTTTATTTCCTCCGCCGCCTTCTGCAGCTCATCGAGGGTGGCGAGGGCGGCATCCTGTTTCAAGATCGTGGCGGCGTTTGCCGCCTGCATTTCCTGAAGGAGTTGCAGAGCCGACGGCGCGCCTTGCGCCTGCGCCGCTGCCACTGGTTTTGCGACCTCTGGGGCCGGAGTCACCGCCTGGACGATTATGGGCGCGGGCGTTTGGGCCTGGCTGCCAGGCAAAAGCAGCGCGCACAAAATCACCGCGCTAAAGATAGAAAAATAGGCGCGCATTTTAACGTCCTCCCCGGCTGGCATAGATCCGGGCGACGCGAATCGCTTCCGCGAGTGTGACCAGCTTCGCGTCGATCTTCGCCTGGTTGTCGGCGATGACGAGTTGTTGCGCCTGGATTTCCTTGATCAGCGCTTCGACGCGCTTGGGATCCTCCGGCGCAGTCGACTGCGCGCCGATGGAGGTGGCAAAAAGGGCGAGCGCGCCCAGGAGCATCAGTTTTTTCATAAGCGGATTGTGCGCGGAGTAGGAAAGCAAGTCACGTTCCCACGCTCCTTGGCGCGGCCGGAACCGGCTTGGGCACGGTCCGCGGCGCGAAAACTGCTTGCGTGGAGAGGCTCAATCGATACCCTCTGCCCATGGCTGGCCCGGGAATGTTTCAATCTCAGAATCTTTCCCTCCAACAGGTCCTGGCGCCGCAGTTGCAACAGAGCCTGCTCATCCTCCAGGCGCCGCTCCTCGAACTGCGCAACCTCGTGCAGCAGGAAATGGAGACCAATCCCGTGCTCGAGGAATTGGCCGAGGCGACCGATGAAGAGCGCCAGGTCTCGGAGAGCGAGCCGGCGGAAGATAATTTCAAGGAGGAGTTCGACCAGCTGGCCAAGCTCGATGACGAGTGGCGCGATTACATGGCGCAATCGGCCAGCTACAGCGGCCGCTCGAAGGAGGACGAGGAAAAGCGCCAGTTCTTCTTCGATTCCATCGCCACCCAGGAAACCCTGCAGCAACACCTTGTCGGCCAATTAAACCAGACCGCGCTCAGCGGCGACGATCGCAAGACGGCCGAACTCATCATCGGCAACATCGACGACAACGGCTTTCTCCAGACGACGCCGGAAGAGATGGCGATGAATACCGGCATCGCGCAGGAAGATTTCGAGCTCATGCTCACGCTCATCCAGAGCTTCTACCCGCCGGGCGTGGGCGCGCGCGACCTGCGCGAGTGTCTCATGATTCAACTCAAGCGCGAAGGCCGCGAGAAGAGCCTGGAATACCGCGTCGTCTCCGACCACATGATCGACCTCGGCAAGCGCCGTTTCCCCGAGATCGCGCGCCGGATGGGAATCACCGTCGAGCAGGTGCAAAAGGCCGCCAATAGCATTGCGCAGCTGGATCCCCGCCCGGGCCAGATCTTCGCCGAGGCGCCGCAGAATTACGTCCTGCCCGATGTGACCGTGGAAAAAATCCAGGGCCAATATCAGGTCATCCTGAACGGCGAACAGATCCCCCACCTCCGCATCAGCAACACCTACAAAGACATCATGTCGCAGGACGGCAGCGGTGGCGAAGTGAAGGACTACATCCGCGACAAAATCCGGAGCGGAAAATTCCTCATCAAATCGATCCACCAGCGCCAGCAGACGATCTCGAACATCGCGCACCAGATCGTCTCGCGGCAGAAGGGATTTTTCGATCACGGCTCGGCCCATTTGAAGCCGATGACGATGGTGCAGATCGCCGACGCGGTCGGGGTGCATGAGACGACGGTGAGCCGGGCCATTTCCGGCAAATACATTTCGACCCCGCAGGGCGTGTTTGAGATGAAATACTTTTTCACCCCGGGCTACCAAACCTCGAGCGGCGTCTCGATGAGCAACACGAGCGTGAAGGAAGCAATTCTCGACCTCGTGAAGGGCGAGTCCGGCAGCGCGCCCCTGAGCGACAAGGAGATCGTCGAGATTCTCGGGAAGCGCGGCATCCCGATCGCCCGGCGCACGGTGGCGAAATATCGGACCGAACTGAACATTCTGCCCAGCAACATGCGGCGGAAGTATTGAGAGGTTGCAGCGGTAAAGCGGCGAACTTCTCACCCCTGATTCCGACCCGCAATCTGGGCCCAGATTGCGCACGATAGAGGCCGTGGTAAACTGCGCACCCCGCTTGCAATCATGCAACGCAAACTTACCGCCATATTATCCGCCGATGTAGTCGGCTACAGCGGCCTCATGGAGGCCGACGAGACGGGAACCCTGGAACGATTGAAGGCCAACCGGAGCGCAATTTTCGATCCTCATGTCGCCGCTCATAGCGGCCGCGTGTTCAAGCTGATGGGCGACGGGGCTTTGGCGGAGTTCTCCAGCGTTATCGCCGCGGTGAACTGCGCGCTGGCGATACAAGAGGCGACAGAAAAGGCCGGGGCTGAAATCGCCGAATCAGAGCGCATCCGTTACCGCATCGGCATCAATCTTGGCGAAATCATTGTCGAAGGCGACGACATCTATGGCGAGGGCGTCAACGTGGCTGCGCGGCTTCAGGCCCTCGCTCCGGTAGGCGGCGTAGCCCTCTCCCGCGTCGTCCGGGATCAGGTAGAAGGCAAGGCCCCCTGCGCGTTCGAAGACATGGGCGAGCACATGGTAAAGAACATCGATCGTCCGATCCATGTGTTTTCTGTCCGTGCGACTGCCGGGCGCAGCGAGGCCCGGGAACACAAACCGGAACAGCCTCGAAAGCTATCGATCTGTGTGCTGCCGTTCGCCAACATGAGCGGCGATGCCGAGCAGGAGTATTTCAGTGACGGTATCACCGAGGATATTATCACGGACCTGAGCAAAGTTTCCGCGCTCGCCGTCATCTCACGCAACAGCGCCTTCATGTATAAGGGCAAGCATGTGGATCTTCCGAAGGTCGCGCGCGAGTTGAAGGTCAGCCACGTCCTGGAAGGCAGCGTGCGAAAATCAGGAGGCCGCGTGCGGATCACGGCACAGCTGATCGACGGCATGGCGAACGATCACGTCTGGGCCGAACGCTACGACCGCGACCTCAACGACATCTTTGCCATCCAGGACGAAATCTCCGAAGCTATTGTCAACGCTCTGAAGTTGAAACTCCTTCCCGAGGAGAAGAAGGCCATCGAGCAGCGCGGCACGGAGAATGTCGAGGCTTACAATCTCTACCTGATGGCGCGCCAGAACTATGTTACCGGCGGTGAAAGCGATCCGCGACGTGCGGAAGCAACCATCCGCCTCTGTCACCGCGTCACTGAAATCGATCCCAACTATGCGCAGGCCTGGGCCCTGATGGCTCTTGGCCAAATGATCGTGCGCTTCATTCATGGACAAAAAGGCGAGGATGGCCTGGCGGCTGCGGAGCGCGCCCTCGTGCTGGACGTCAACCTGGCCGAGGCCCATGCCGTAAAGGCCAGAATTTTCGCCGAAAATGGTCGTCACGACGAGGCGTCTGCCGAAATTGCAAGCGGCCTTCGTCTCGACCCCGAATCCTTTGAGGTGAACAGGTCGGCGGGCCTTTTGAGTTTCCGACAGCTTCGGCTGGAAGATGCGGTTCGCTATTGGGAAAAGGCGACGACTCTCATGGAAACGGATGTCGCTTCGCCTTCTATGCTGATAACGTGTTACGCCGCTCTCGGAAATTCCCCAGACACCCGGCGTGCGGCCGAGATCACCTTCGCCAGAGCCGAAAGAACTCTCGCGCAGGATCCGAACAATGGAGCGGTTAATGGGTGGGGGGTTGCTGCTCTGCTCGTCCTTGACGAATCCGAACGCGCCCGGGAATGGATTGATCGTGCCCTGTTGATTGATCCCGACAACATGCACATGCGATATAACTTTGCCTGCGGCCTTGCGAAGGATAGGAAAGGCAAAGAAACCGCGCTCGAATTGCTCGAGCCGGTTTTCGCGACGATATCTCTGAGCCTGTTAATCCACGCCAAGGTCGATCCAGATCTCGATCCGCTGCGCGACGACCCCCGCTTCCGAGCCATGATCGCCGCCGCCGAGGCGCGGCTGGCGGCGGAAGATCAGCCCGGCTCCCCACCGACGAATCCATCGGCAACACCTGTTGATCAAGCACTCCCGCCTCATCCATGACTCCTTCTCTTCGCCGCGCCGTCATTGCCGAATGGCGCGGTTTGCCATCCGACCCGCCACGACCCGACCGGACGCATTCGACCGCCGAGCTTCTGCCTCAGGTCATGCAGAAGCTCGGGTTGAAAGAGCGGATGCAGGAAACCGAGATCCTGGGCGCCTGGAAAAGCCTCGTCGGCGATTTCATCGCCGCCCATTCCAACCCAACTGCCTTGCGGGAAGGAATTCTTTATGTCCACGTCCTTCAGCCAGCCCTGCACTACGAGCTGGACCGGGCGCACAAACCGCAAATCCTGCGCAAACTGAAACAGCGCTACGGCAGCCGGGCGATTCGCGACCTGCGCTTCCGCCTCGGGTGAGCCTTATTTCCGCCGCTTCAACTGCCGAAGGTGCTTCACGAAGGCCTCCAGCGTCTCTTTGCTGACGTGGTGCTCGAGCCCCTCGGCGTCGGACTGGGCGATGACCGCCGGCACCCCTAACGACTCCAGGAATTCCACCACGATCTCGTGCCGGGTGCGCGATTCCTCCGAGAGTTTGCTCCCGCTTTCAGTCAGGAAAATCGAGCGGTAGGGCAGACTGGTCACCAGCCCTTCGCGTTGCAGACGCTGAATCGTCCGCGCCACCGTCACGTGTGTGACCCCGAGCCGGCGCGCCAGGTCGATCACCCGCGCTTCCCCGGTCTTGGCGATCAAATCGGCAGTGATCTCGACGTAATCCTGGGCGATCTCGTGCGAATGCTCCTCCCGGGTCCGGCGCGGATGGCGCGGCGGCAGGGCGGCCCGGCGCGGGCGCGCTTTGGGCTTGGATTTGGCTTGGTGGCGGTCGTCGGCACGGCGGAAGCAAAACAAAGAACCGCTCGTTGACAACCGCAACTCAATTTGTAGCCTCTGCTATATCTTTAAGTCTGAAGTTCAGATAGCGCGCTACCGGATGTGCCATGTCCGAGGAAACTGACGAAGCGATAGAATCCGGCGGCTGGCGCCGGAGCGGCGGCCTCGTCTCGCTCCCCGAATCGCACCGCAGCGTCATCGTCCCCACCACCGCCTCTTTCTGGCGCAAGCTGGCCGCCTTTTCCGGCCCCGGTTTCCTCGTCGCCGTCGGCTACATGGACCCCGGCAACTGGGCCACCGATCTTGCCGGGGGCGCGCAATTCGGTTACACCCTGCTCTCCGTCATCATGATCTCCAACCTGATGGCGATCCTCCTCCAGCATCTCTGCATCAAGCTCGGCGTCGCCACCGGGCGCGATCTCGCCCAGGCCTGCCGCGATCATTATTCGAAACCGACCGTCATCTTCCTCTGGATCGTGTGCGAGATCGCCATCGCCGCCTGCGACCTGGCGGAAGTGGTCGGCTCGGCGATTGCGTCGCAACTGCTTTTTGGCATCCCGCTCGTCTGGGGCTGCATTATTACGGCGGCGGACGTGTTCGCCATCCTCTACCTGCAGCACAAGGGTTTCCGCCGAATGGAGGCGATCGTCACGGTGCTCATCGCCACCATCGCGCTCTGCTTTGCGTCCGAGCTCTTCTCCAAACCGAACCTGCCCGATGTGCTGGCCGGCTTCATCCCGCGGTCGGAAGTCCTGACCCATCCCGGCATGCTTTACGTCGCCATCGGCATCATCGGCGCCACCGTCATGCCGCATAATTTGTATCTCCATTCCTCCATGTGAAGACGCGCCGCTTCGAGCGCACCCCGCCGGGGAAGCGCGAGGCGATCAAGTTTGCCACCATCGACTCGACCGCCGCGCTCATGTTTGCCCTCTTCATTAACGGCGCCATCCTCGTCCTCGCCGCCTCGGCTTTTCATTGGTCGGGGCATCAGGACGTCGCGGAAATCCAGGACGCGTTCAAGCTCCTCAGCCCGCTCCTCGGCGTCGGGGTGGCGAGCATTTTATTCGCCGTCGCCCTCCTCGCTTCGGGCCAAAACTCCACCCTCACTGGCACCCTCGCGGGCCAGATCGTGATGGAAGGTTTCCTCAACTTCCGCATCGCACCCTGGCTGCGGCGCATCATTACCCGCGGCCTCGCCATCATCCCGGCCGTGCTCGTGATCGGCATTTACGGGGAAGGCGAAACGACCCAGCTCCTCATCGCCAGCCAGGTCGTGCTGAGCATGCAGCTGGGGTTTGCGGTCTGGCCCCTGATGCGTTTCACCGGGGAGAAAAAGAAGATGGGCGAATTCGCCAACGGTAAATTGATCAAGTTCCTCGGCTGGACCTGCGCGCTCGTCATCATCACCCTTAACGTCAAGCTCCTCCTCGACACCTTCCTCCCGGCCGCCTGGACCGGCGCTTTCTACGGCGCGCTCGGCCTGCCGCCGCCGTAAGTCGATCGTTAGGCCAGCGAGGTGTTGCGGGGCCGGAAAGCCTCGATAGAAGGCCCGCGACCGTTATCGCCCTTCGCCGGACGCGCCCGGTCGGGCAAAAGGTCGCGCCGCCTCGCGGGCCGTCCGAAATCGCCCGAGACAGCCCAAAAAGTGGCACCGTTGCTGCTTTCTAGAAATTATGGCGAAGTTCCTGAACACTAGCGCAGCCAACTATTATCTCGAGGAGATTATCCGGCTCGCGCACGACCGTCTCATCCTCATCACTCCGGTGTTGAAGCTGAACGATCGGGTCAAGGAACTGCTCGAAGACAAGCAGGAGCGCAAGATCGAAGTCCACCTCGCCTACGAACAAAACGAGCTCCTCCCCGAGGAAGTGAACTGGCTCCGGAGCCTCTCCCACGTCCGCACCAGCTTCTGCCGCAACCTCCACGCGAAATGCTACCTCAACGAGCAGTTCTGCATCGTCAGCAGCCTCAACCTGCACGAGCTCAGCCACGCCAAGAGCAACGAAATCGGCGTCCTCATTTCCCGCGAAGACGACGAGGAACTTTTCCAGACCCTCTCCGACGAAGCCGACCGCATCATCCGGATCAGCGAAGAAGTCCGGATGAGCTACGAAAAGGTCCGCCGGATGAGCGAAGAAAACGCGCCCGAGGCGGCGGAAGAACAGGAAGGCGTCGGCAAACTGAGCACCTCGCGCCT
>JALYQE010000017.1 GCA_030855965.1 Verrucomicrobiota bacterium
TTCTGGTCAAACTGCTCGTGCGTCAGAACGTAATGATCCTCGTCCTTTTCCGTGCGGTAGAACGCGCAGAACTTGCAGTAAACGTTGCAGACGTTGGTGTAATTGATGTTGCGATCGATAATGTAGGTCACGATTTCGCGCCCGTGCTCGTCGTAGCTGTTTCCCTTCGCGAGATTGCGCCGGGCATCGGCCAGCGCGCCCAGTTCGGCGAGCGGCCAGCGATAAATCTCGAGTGCTTCCGCGGCCGAAATGCGTGCGCCGGCGAGGATTTTTTCCTGCAACGGTTCAGGATTGAGCGCCACCATCGGAGCGCAATCTAAAGCACCGGATTGGAAGATGCGACCCGCGATTCGCCGCCGTCGCGTTCTAGAGCTGGTTCTTTTTCAGAAACGCCAGCACGGCCGCGTTGAATTCCGCCGGCTTGTCGAGCATGAGGAAATGCGAGACGGCGTCGAAGGTTTCATACTCCAGCCGGGGCGCGAGGCCGCGCACATATTGCTCGTAATCCGGGGTCCAGAAAGGCGACTTCGCGAGCACCACCGGAACGGGCACTCCGATTTTGTCTGGCTTCCAGATCGCGGGGTCGAGCGTCGCCTCAAATTCGCTCACTGCGACCCGCTGCGGGGTGCGCAACATCATGGTCTTGACCGCGGCCCGCTCCGCCGGGTCTTTCATTGGCGCGGTGATGCCATCGATGAATTTTCCCGCGGTCTCGGCATAGTTAGGCGCGCGGAATGGCGCGATGAATTTCTCCATCTCTTCCGCGCTGCCCATCGGTCGCAGGGTCCCGTCGACGACGACCAACCCGGCGGTCTTGTCTGGGAAGCGCCGGTAGAATTGCCTAACGACCGGCGTGCCGTTGCTGTGCCCGACGAAGACGGCTTTGGTTACGCCCGCATCGCGCAGGACGGCGTCGAGCGCGCGGGCGTAATAATCCATCGTGTAACTGATCTCCGGCTGATCGCTCTGGCCGTGTCCCGGCAAATCGACCGTGATGACCCGCACTGTGCCGGCGAGCGCGGAGGCCTGTTTTTTCCACACCGTCTCGTCCGAACTCCAGCCGTGGACGAAGAGGAGCGCTTTCGCGCCCGCGCCGTAGCTCGTGTAATGAATCCGGACGCCATCGAGCGTGGCGAAATGCGAAGAGGGCGCAGTTTCCGCAGCGGCCCCCGCCGCCAGGAGCGCGCCTAACGAAAAAGCGACCACCGTCGCGTTCACCCGAACCTCCTCAGGTAAGCGAGATTGCCTTAAAGGAGCTGACCACGTCGTCCGGGCCCGCTTCGGTGAAGAAGCATTCGTAAAAGCCCGGGCCGAGATCCCAGTGATCGCCCTTGTAATGCTCGTCGCGATAAAAACGCCAGATGCCGCTGACCACGATGAGTGAGCTGAGGCGATCATTCCAAAAATCGCCCAGGTAATGGAAACTGAGATTCGTGCGGGCGTAGGCGCCTTTAAAACCAGCGTGATCGTAAATGATCACCTCCGGCAATCGGAAACCTTCCACTGGTTTCTCCGGGTCTTCGCAGGCAGCGCAGGCGTGGTATTTCAGAGGGGCCACTTCCCATTTCGTATCGATGATCGCGCCATTGTCTGGCGACAGCTCGGTCTTGGGTACTGATTTCATAGATTTGTTATTACGGATTTGATCAGGCAATCTCTGGCTTGTCGAGCGCGAGATTAAAGAATGTAGACGTTTCGCACTGCGAAACGCGGGCCCCCGCGAGGCGACGCGAGCGAGACGTCTGCTGACTAGATGCGATGCTCGCGGTTGTCGGAGCGGAGGCGGATGGTCTTGGATTGCAGATCATGCGAGGCGCGAATAAAGCGCACGGTTTTGCTCTTTGCCCGCATCAGGACGGAATAAGTGATGGCGTTCGGCCCCTGCGATTTCACCCCGCGCAAAAGCGCGCTGTCGCTGATCCCGGTGGCGCAAAAAATGATGTTTTTGCCGTTGGCCAGGTCGTCGGCGAAGAAGACGCGGTCGAGATCTTTTTCGTGGCCGTCGGCAATGAGCTGGGCGCGTTCCTCCTTGTCACGCGGCCACATCATGCATTGCATGTCGCCGCCGAGACATTTGATCCCGGCTGCGGCCAGGACGGCCTCGGGCGCGCCACCGATGCCGACGTAAAGGTCGATCCCGCTCTCGGGATAAGAAGGCGCCATGGCGGCTGCGATGTCGCCGTCGCTGATCATGCGCAGCGAAGCGCCGGCGCGGCGGATCTCAGCCACGATTTCCTTGTGCCGCGGGCGGTCGAGGATCATGACGATGACGTCCTGCACGCGCTTCTGCAATGCCTTCGCGACCGTGATCAGCGTCTCTTCGATCGGGCTCTCCAGCCTCAGGGTTTCGATGCCCGCCTTCTTCATGCTCCGGATGACCTCCGGGCCATAAGCCAGCTTCATCATATAAAAGGAAGGGATGTCGCGAAGGGCGACCTTGACTCCTTTTTCCGGGCTGGCGGCGGCGATACAGGCGATCGAGTTCGGCGCGCCCTTGGCGATATTGGTGGTGCCGTCGATCGGGTCGAGCGCGATGTCGAACTGAGGCGCGCCCGGCAGCCACATCCCGAGTTGCTCGCCTTTGAAAATTCCGGGTGCGCCGTCCTTGATGCCCTCGCCGATCACGACCTCGCCGCAGATATTCATGAGGTCGAACATCCCACGGATCGCGTCGCAGGCGGCTTCATCGGCCTTTTCTTTTTCGCCGCGACCGAGCCAGGAGAGCGCGTTGAGAGCGGCGGCTTCGGTTGCTCTGACGAAATCGAATTCGATGATGCGTTCGATGTCGTCGTAGTTCTGCTTTGGGATGCGCATCGGTGGAGCTTGGCAAAGGAGGGAGGGTAGAGCAAGGACGGAAAGGACCGGCTGGTCCCGCGACTCTGAGTTGGTGGCGGCGGTTAGGGGATGCTCGCCGGGGCGCTGGCGGAAGTGACGGTCAGCTTGGCGGCGCGGCTCGTCACGCTCCCGGAGACATTACTCACGGTCACGGTGAAGAGTGAACCGTCATCGGCCAAGACGGCCGGAGGAGTGCTGTAGGAAGCCTGGGTCGCGCCGGCAATGTTGGTTCCGTTCTTGGCCCATTGATAGAGCAGCGGCGGCTCACCGGAGGCCGCTACCTTAAATTTCGCCCTCTGTCCCAGCGCCACGGTCGCGTCCTTCGGTTGATTAGTAATGGCAGGAGGAGCGGGAGTTGGGGTGGGGGTCGCCGTCGGAGTGGGCGTCGGTGTCGGCGTGGGCGCCGCCACGGTGTAGGAAAGACGGGTCGTCCCCGATTGATCGACCGATTCCAGAACGAGACGGTCGGGGTTTTGCAAAACCGAAACTCTGCCGTAGCCGCTGCAAGGGTTCTCGAAATAGCCCTCGCTCCAAATACCTGTCCCGTCGCTCGAGCAGGGAGGGCCCGGCTTGAGGGAGTTTGGTTGCGGAATGCACATCTCGGGGAATCCGGAGCGCGTTCCATCGTCGATCGCCCCCAGGTGGAGATCACCCGAAATGAAGACAACTCCCTGGATGTTATTACTGAGGATAAAGTTTTTTAGATCGTTCCATTCCGTTTGGTAACCAGCCCAGCCGTCGGGAAATTTTGTTGTCGGGTTCACAGTGACCGAGGTGAAAATAACCTTCCACTGTGCGGTAGAGTTAAGTAACCCGTTCTTAAGCCACACCAGTTGGCCCATCGCCCCGAGATCGTTCCCGTCGAGCATGCTTTTGTTGGCATCGTCAAAGTCGCCTTCCACGTCGCGCTGGCTGCGGCAGTCCAGAACGAAGCCCTCCATTTGCGCGTAACTGAATCGCTGCCAGATCCCCGGCTTGACCGTGGGGAGCGGATAGGTTGGAACATACTCTTCGAAGACCTGCTGACTCAAGCCCCACCGGGCATAAGTCTTGTTGATGTTATTCAAGCCGGCGTCATGATCGTCCCAATGGTGGATGATCGGCATCTTCTCCAAGATGAGAGGCACAAAGTTGCTCATCAAGAACTGGGTCGGGTCGTAGAGTTCCCTGAACATTTGCCTTTTGCTGTCGGGCGTCGCCGGATTCCGGTGATCGAAATCGCCACCGATGAAGGCGAAGTCCGGGGATTCCGCGGACGCATTAGCAAAAGTCGTGGTCGTGGTAGTCAGGGTTCTCAGGTTCACGAAATCCGAGATAACGATAAACTTAAACGTCCGGGCACTGCCCACCATGGGAAAGGTCCGGAAGGAAGGATAAGGCGGCGCCGTTCGCTTCGGCACGCCGTTGACGACTGGATTGAGGTAGTATGTTTGTTCCGGAGTCAGGCCGGACAGGCCGATAATTTTGGTAAAGTCGCTGGTGGAACTGGTCGTGAATGAGTCTGAGACTTGGTAGGTCGTCAGGTTAGGATCGGTCCCATAACGAACGGCAACGGTCGCCACCTGGCTCGCGCGCACAAAGACGTTTGCGGTCGAGTCTGTCACTCCGCCTACGACCGGGCCATGAGTCAGCGTCTGCCCGAGTGTGGAACTGACCGTAAGGTGCAGGAGCAGCCAGCCGAGCGGCAATAGGAAAATTCGTCCGCCACCTATGGTCTTGGGCAAACGAGAACGAAGCTGTCGCAGAGAGGTCGCCCTGGCGGATTTCATGTGCCGCTTATGAGATCAAACTTTAAGTTGGTCCGGCAAGGAAACAATCGGGACCGGTCGATTTTGCATCGCCAGGGACGAGCAAAACGATGGACGGGGAGTTACGACAAACTCCCGCAGAGCTTCTTCGCTGCCCTCTGTTTCGTGGCCGCCTCATCTTCCTCAGAAATTCGTGAACAGAACCTAGCCCAAAACCGTGAGAAGGGATGACAGTGCCCGGAAGTGGAGCCGTTGTTTCCATGATAGCCCAGCGCTAATGAGGAGATCCCAGCGCGGTTCGCCGAGCGAGAAGAAACGTAGACTGAGAGTCAGTTCCATCTCTCGGGGACGCTCAGGGCACGTTGTAAACTTCCACCAGGCCGATTCCGCTCGTGTCATTCTTGCCCGCGACAATCGCCGTATAGGCCCCCCCAGGGAGGGCGGCATAAACCGCTGACTCCGAAGCATCCATGGGCTGGAGATTAGCTGGGATATCGCCAGAATTGGCAGCATCTTGCCAATTATCGTTGTCCGCGACGACCGCGCCATTGATATCGCGCAATTCCAGCGTTGGATCGGCCAGGGCGCCGTCGATTCCCTGCTGCGTAAGGGAAGGCCCGATTGCCCGAACCAGGACAGTCGAGTTGTCACCCTGGCCACCGAGAATAAACCCCCCAATCATGACATTGTTGCCCACGTCGACAAAGCCGCGCGTGCTGATATTCGCTAACTCTGAATCGGCCGTCTCATCCAAGTCATAGACTTCGACCAATCCGACACCGGTTCCGCCATCCTTTCCCTTCACGATCGCGGTGTAGAGACCAGGATCGAGGACCGTGCGAAGGGCGGACTCCAGGGCATTTGTCGGCTGAAGGTTAGGCGGGATTTCGCCAGAATTTGGATCCTCTTGCCAATCATCATTGGTGCTGATGGTTGAACCGTCTGCAGCGTGAAGTTCCAAAACTGGGTCTGCCAGGGGATCTGTGATTCCAACACTGGCCAGAGACGGGCCAATCGCGCGCAGTACCACTTCCTTCGGTTCGTTCCCAATGACGATAAAGCCTCCGATAAGCACCTTATCGTCGTTCAGCACCTGCAGGCGGGTGGAGATATTAAGCGGCTGGGCCGGAGTGGGGCTCGGCGTGGGAGATGGCGAGGGCGACGGACTCGGAGATGGGCTCGGGCTCGGTGATGGACTCGGACTCGGCGACGGGCTCGGAGATGGAGTGGGCGAGGGCGAGGGCGACGGCGACGGCGTCGGGCTTGGGCTTGGTGCCGCTACGGTATAGGAAAGGCGGGTCGTCCCCGACTCGTCCACGGTTTCCAGGACCAAGCGGTCGGGGTTTTGCAAAATGCTGACCCGGCCATACCCACGACAGGAATCGTCGAAGTAACCCTCGCTCCAGATTCCAGGCGCGTCGGTTGAGCAAAAAGTGCCGTCGGGCTTTTCCGAGTTAGCCTGCGGGAGGCACATCTCGGGGAAACCAGCCTGTGTCCCGTTGTCGATCGCTCCCAGATGGAGATCACCCGAGATGAAGACCACGCCCTGGATGTTGTTCGTCGTAATAAAGTCTCTTAACTCGTTCCATTCCGTCTGGTAACCGCCCCAGCCTTCGGGAACTTTCGTGCTCGGGTTAGTGACCACTGAAGTGAAAATAACCTTCCACTGCGCGGTGGAGGCAAGGAGTTCGCTCTTGAGCCACGCCAGTTGCCCGAGTGGACCGAGATTGTTCCCATCGAGCATACTCTTGCTGGCATCGTCCGGGTCGGACGCGACGTCGCGCTGGCTCCGGCAGTCCAGGACAAAGCCATCCATTTGAGCGTAGCTGAATTTCTGCCAGATCGCCGGCTTCACGGTGGAGAGCGGATAAGTCGGGACATACTCCTCAAAGACCTGCTGACTCAGGGGCCATCTTGGATAAGTCTTATCGAGGTTGTTGCCGCCTGCGTCGTGATCATCCCACTGGTGAATGATGGGCATCGCTTCCAGGATGAGGGGCACAAAGCCGCTCATCAAGACCTGTGACCGGTCGTAGAGCTCTTTGAACATCTGCCTTTTGCCTTCAACGCCAAACGGGTTGCGGTGGTCAAAATCGCCGCCGATGAACGCGAAGGCAGGCGATTCTGCCGAAGCACTGGCAAAAGTCTGCGTGGTCGTGGTCAGGTTGCTTACGCTGGCGAAATCCGACAGGACGATAAATTTGAAATCCCTCGCGCTGCCACCGGCCGGAAAGGTGCGGAAAGTCGGGTAAGGCGGCGCCGAAAGCTGCGCGACGCCGTTAACGACAGGATTGAGATAGTATGTTTGCTCTGGAGTCAGACTGCTCAGGGCAATGATTTTGGTGTAGTCGCTCGCTGCGCTGGTCGTGGCGGAAGCTGTGACCTGATAAGTCATCAGGTCGGGATCGGTGCCATAACGAATAGCGACCGTTGTCTCCTGGTTGGAGCGCAAAAAGACGTTCGCGCTCGAATCGGTTACGCCGCCAACGACCGGGCCATGGGCCAGGGTTTGGGCAAAGGTGGAGCTGCCACCCGCCAGGTGCAGGACCAGGAGCAGGCCGAAAATTATTCCCCGACGCAGAGAGGAAAAAGGGCGAGAGTTAGAACGAAGCTCGGATTTGGATGGGTAGGCAAACATTGGTGTGTTCATTTCAACCGAACTTATGATGTTTGACAAGGAAAAAATCGGAAGAAGCGGCTTGAATGGCCCTATCACCGCGAAAATCCCTGCCCTTGTGCCCGCGGGGACGGTCCGTGGTCGGGGCGGATCGTTCGCGGTCGATTCCGGTTGAGGGAGGGAGAGTGAAAATCCGGTGGAACCATAAATTCGTTGACTTTCTCAGCCGGATTGAGTCAAATGTCCATGCATCCCGCCGGAGGTCGCGTCACGATCTAAAAGGATCTGTCGTGTGCGACTGGTAAATTCACGCCTGCCGATCGCACCGAAGAATGTTTTATGGAGTCCTCTCAGAAAATTCGTCAGCCTACTGATCTGCGACAGGCCGCGCTGCGTAAACTTGTGCGCGCGCGAGGTAAGGCCCTCTGGCCTATCCTGTTCGGCCTAACCCTCCTGGCGGCCGTCTCCCCGACCGGTGCGCAGCAGTTCACCGACGTCTCGACTGCGACCGGCCTTGTGCAGGAGGCTAAAAAAAGCTGGGGCAACCCGATCTGGGGCGACATGAATAATGACGGGTTTCTCGACCTCATCGTCCCGACTCACGGTCTCGCCTCCTCGCTCGGGCCTTTCGTTTACCTCAATGATGCGGGCAACACTTTCATCGATATCCGCGCAACCTCGGGAATAATGGCGGGCCCTGAGCTCGACAGCAGGGATTGGCATGGCATCTCTTTCGGCGACTACAACGGGGACGGAAATCTGGATGTCTACGTCTCCGAAGGGGCCAAGGGGGAAGAGAACAAGAGGGACCTGCTTTTCAGCGGTCACGGCGATGGAACCTTCGAGTACGTCAGTGAAGCGGCGGGGATAGAAACCTCCCTGAACCGCGGACGGACCGGGTTTTTCGTCGATTACGACAACGACGGTCAGCTTGATCTGTTCGTGAAGAATTTCGACAGCACCAACGTGCTTTACCACAACGACGGGAGCACCCTCGTGCCAGTGCCGGAGGCTGGCGGGCTGGCCGACCAGACTTTTGGCGTCGGCTTTGGCGGCATCGTCGCTTTCGCCGATTACGACGTCGACGGTTTCATGGACCTTGTGATCGCGGGCGATGGGAACACCTTGCAACTTTATCACAACGAGGGAGACGGGACTTTTGTTAATACCTCGGTCGGTTCCGGCCTCGTCCCGCAATTCAACTCGAAGGGCATCGCCTGGGGCGACTACGACAACGACGGTTTGCCAGATTTGTTTGTCGCCCGGGCCGAACAGGGAACCAGTGGGATCACGGGCGCGTCGCTTTATCACAACAACGGCGACGGCACCTTCGGGGATGTGACTTTTTCCGCCGGCGTCACGATCAACGCCAGCTGTTGGGCCCCGGTCTGGGGCGATTACGATAACGACGGCTACCTGGATGTGTTCGTGACCAACTCCGGAGATGCCGGGCTGGGACCAGGCAACGCGAACCGGCTCTTTCACAACAATGGCGACGGCACCTTCACCGACATCGCCGCGGAGGCCGGCGTTGCTTTGCAAGATGACGTCTCCCTCCACAAAGGAGCGGCTTGGGCAGATTATGACAACGACGGTTTTCTCGATCTCATCGTAAAGGACGGTGTGGGTGGCGAAGAAGACAACGGTCCCGGCGCCATCGGCTTGCACCGCCTTTTCAAGAACAACGGGAATGCGAATCATTTCCTAAAGATCGATCTAAAGGGGATTCAGTCGAACCTGCACGGCATTGGTGCGCGGGTCATCGTCACCACCTCCGATGGCGTCAGTTATCAACAGCACGACGGCGGGGGCGGCGGTCACTACGCGTCCCAGGGAAGTCAGCCATTGCACTTCGGCATCGGTGCCGCCGCCAGCGCGTCAGTCGAGGTGCGGTGGCCGAGCGGGCTGGTGAATACTTTGCCGTCGGTGGCCGCCAATTCGACCGTGACCATTACCGAAGGCACCAATCCACCCACTGTCCATGCGCAGAATATCTCGACCCGTCTCGATGTGGAGACGGGAGAAAGAGTGGGGATCGGCGGTTTCATTGTCAGGGGAACTGGTTTGATCCAGGTCGTCGTGCGTGGGATCGGTCCCTCACTCGCGGCTGGCGGCGTTTCCGGCGCCCTGGCCGATCCGGTGCTGGAGTTGCACGGGCCGAACGGCATCCTCTTGAGCAATGACAATTGGCGGGACAGCCAGGAGAGTGAGATCGCCGCGACCGGTCTGGCGCCGACGGTTGATGTGGAGGCGGCCTTGATCGCGGATGTCGGGCCGGGCAACTACACCGCGATCCTCAGTGGCAAGAACGGCGGCACCGGGATCGGCCTGATCGAGGTCTATGATCTCGATACCGGTACCGTCGCGGAACTGGCCAATGTTAGCACACGCGGTTTTGACGGAACCCTCGGGAACGTGCTGATCGGCGGAGTCATCATCGGACCCACCGATGCGTTCCCTGCCTTTCTGATCGTGCGGGCGATCGGTCCCAGCCTGGAGGGTTCGGGAGTGTCCGGAGCCCTGGCCGATCCCACCTTGGAATTGTATAACCAGGACGGCAGCCTGATCGCGGAAAATGACAATTGGCAGGATGATCCGATCCAGGCCGCGAGCATCGAGGCGGCGGGTTTGGCTCCGCTCGACCCTGACGAAAGCGCCATCCAGGCGACGGTTCCGCCGGGCGCCTACACCGCGATCGTTCAGGGCATCGACGGCAGCACCGGCGTCGCCCTGGTCGAGGTCTACAATCTGAAGTAAGGCCGCCCGCGCCGCCCTCGTTAGGGTTTTTTCTCCGGCGGCGGGTTGGGTTTGGCCGAGACTTCGCCTTTCGGCGCGACTTCGTATTCCGGCTTGGCCACGCCCATGAGCCAGCGATCGAACCAGCCGACGATGTGTTGCAGACGCTCGACCCGGTGCCAGGGCTGGCCGGAGCGCGAGAGTTCGTGCGACTCGTTAGGGAACTTCACCATCACGGTCGGGATCTTGCGGAACTTGAGCGCGCGAAACATCATCTCCCCGCCCGCTTCCGGCGGAGTGCGGGTGTCCTCTTCCCCGAGGATGAGCATGAGCGGCGTCTTCACGTTGTTGACGTAGGTGAGGGGCGAGCGCGCCTTGTAGTCGCCTTCTTCATCCTTGAAGGGAGGAGTCTTGAACCAGGCCGGCTGGAAGAGGGTGAAATCGGCCGTGTACCACCAGGCCGCCCAATCCGCGATGTCGCGCTGCGCCACCCCGGCCGCGAAACGATCGGTGTGCCCGACGACCCAGTTAGTCAGGAGCCCGCCGCCGCTGCCGCCGGTCACGCCCATTTTCTTCTCGTCGATCCCGCCTTGCCTAACGAGTTCGTCGACGCCTGTCATCAGGTCCTTGAAATCGTCGCCTGGATATTTGTACTGGATGACGTTCCCAAACTCTTGGCCGTAGCTCGTGCTCCCGCGCGGGTTCGGATAAAGCACGACGTAGCCCTTTGCCGCCATCCACTGGAACTCGTGCTCGAAGATGTAGCCGTAGGCGGCGTGCGGCCCGCCGTGGATGTTGAGGATGAGCGGATATTTTTTCGTCGGATCGAACCCCGGCGGCTTCTGCACCCAGGCCTGGATGCGTTTGCCGTCAAAACTTTCGTACCAGATTTCCTCCGGCTCGGTCAGGTTGAGCTGGCTGAAAAGCGCCTCGTTCGAGTGCGTCAACTGGCGCGGCGTGGCACCCGGCTGATCGATGCAGAAGAGGTCGTTGATCCGGGTCGCAGTGGAGACGAGATAGACAAATTTTTTCGCGTCGGCCGCGGCGGAAAACCGGACCACGGCGTGGTTGCCCTGGGTGAGATCGGTCGCGGCGCCGTGCGTGGCGTCAAAGGAAGCGAGCTGAGTGCGCCCTTCCTTCGCATAAATCTCGAAGATGCTTTTCCCGTCGGCCGACCAGACCGGCGTGTTCCGGCCGAAACCGCGCGGGGCGGCGTTGTCGCCGAAGACACTGTCGCCTGCGTCGAAATCAAAGTTGCTCGTCAGGTTCACCGGTTTGGCGTTTTCCGTTAGCTCGAGCGTCCAGAGATCCGATTGGGTGTAGGAATTCACCGGCTCGTTGACCGAGGCGATGAAAGCGACGCGCTTGCCGTCCGGGCTCAGCGCGAGAGTGCGCGCGGCGAGCGGGATGGTGGTGAGCAGCTTCGCGCCGCCGCCGTTCGCCGGCACGACGTAGAGTTCCGTCTTCGGCAACTCGTAGTAGGGCTCGTCGACGTGCCAGGAAGTGAAATAAATCTGCGTCCCATCCTTCGACCAGAGGGCGTTGCCCTCGTCGAAACGGCCGTTCGTGAGCTGGCGCGGCTCGACCTTTTCATCCGTGCTCCGCGGCGTCGGCACGAGCCAGAGATGAGCCGGCCGCTCCGGGTCGAGATAACCTTCGTTGTCCTCCCGGTAAACCGCCCGGGTGATGACGCGGACATCGCTTTCGCGCTCTTCCTCGGCCGCTTCCGCGGTCTTCTTCTTGTCGTTAGGCGCGGGGGAGCTTTCCGCTGCGGTTAATTTTTTTGCTTCCTCGTCGCGCTTTTTCTTCCGCGCCTGTTTCGCGAGATCGTCCGGGTTCGAACTGCTGCTGAAGACGATCGACTTCCCATCGGGCGACCATCTCGGATCGCCCGCGCCTTTCGGCAGATCGGTAAAAATAAAGGCGTCGCCTCCGGCCATCGGGAGGAGGCAAAGCTGGGCCGGTTCTTTCTTGCCCTCCTTCTCCGTCGCCCGGGTAAAGACGAGCCATTTTCCATCGGGCGACCAGCGCGGGCCGGAGTCCCGCGGACCGGTCGTGAGCTGGCGCGGGCTTTCGTCACCCCCGGTCGGGACCGTCCAGATAGAGGTGTCGTAACCGTCTTTCTTTTCGTTCACCGTCACCTGCACGTAAACGACGCGGGCGCCATCGGGGGAGACCTGGGGGTTGCCGATCCAGGTGAAATCAAAGATGTCTTTTTCGGTGATGAGGCGTTTTGCGGAAGCGGCGTGAAGTGATGGCGAGATCGTTAGGCAGAAAAGAATGAAAGACGCGACGCGGGAAATTGGGTTTGGCATCGCGTAAACTGGCACTCTCGTCGCCCGGCGCAATCCGGGGGCTGACTTCCTTGGCAGGTGAGATGCCAAGGTAAGGCGAGAGGCTTGGCGGGCGAGAGGTTTGGTAGGGCGGAGGTTTGGTAGGGCGGAGGTTTGGTAGGGCGAGAGGTTTGGTAGGGCGAGACTCTGTCGAGCCTGGGGGGAAGGTTCCGATTCAGAGCCGCGCGTCCTCCCAAGCTCGACGGAGTCTCGGACAACCAGCGGAGTTCGTTCAGCTCGCCGGTGAAATGCCAGTCGTCGGGCCGCGCGACCAAGCCGGCCCGGACCGGGTTCGCACGGATGTAATCTCACCGTTGATCGTAGCTCTCTTATTTGCGTAATCGATGGTGAAAACCGCTGGATTGGAAGCGGCGCCGGATCGCCGTGGATGCGCCGGAATTGTCGCTTCCAAAACGTGATCCATCTTTCGATCTCCACTTCTTCTTCGACGGGCGAGCAGATCAGATGAAGATGATCCGGCATCAGGACGTAGCGCCCGACTATCCAGCTGCTGGCAGCTTCCCAGCTCGCGATCAAATCGCGTTCGACTTTCGGCTCCGCCAGCCACCGAGCCCGCTTGAGGGTGCAGACAGTCAGAAACACGATCGTGGCCTGAGCGCGACGGATAAAAACGCCTGGTGCGGGTCGCCGTCGCTTCGGCATGGGCCAAGAATAATGAACGGACGAAAAGGTTCGAGGAGAAAGTGGTAGGGCGAGACTCCGTCGAGCTGTGGGGGCCGTCGATTCGTCAGGGTAAGGAATAACGAACGCAAAAAGAGGTTCGAAGATAAACTGGTAGGG
>JALYQE010000039.1 GCA_030855965.1 Verrucomicrobiota bacterium
CGAATCGCCAAGGGAAATGTTTTCGCGACCGCGCGGCTCGCCGGCATCCAGGCGGCAAAACAAACCGCGCAGCTCATTCCGCTCTGCCACACCCTGGGTTTGAGCCACGTCGAAATTGGCCTAACGAGCAATCGAACCGGCGTCGAAGCCACCTGCACCGCGCGCACCACCGCCCAGACCGGCGTCGAGATGGAAGCGCTCACCGGTGTGAGCGTTGCGCTCCTAACCATCTACGATATGTGCAAAGCGGTCGATAAACAGATGCAGATCGGCAAAATCAAACTCCTGCAGAAAACCAAGAACCCAGCAACGGCCTAACGATGCAGATCACCGTCGGCATCATTACGGTCTCCGATCGCGCCAGCCGCGGAGAATATGACGATCTCGGCGGCCCGGCTTTGAAAGAAGTGGCCCTCAAGAATGACTGGAGCGTTCTCGCGGAAGCGGTTGTGCCCGACGAAATGGAGCGCCTGCAGGAAACGATCCGATCCTTCGCCGCGCAGGGCTGCGGCCTCATGCTCATCACCGGCGGCACCGGCATCGCGGCCCGCGATATCACGCCCGAGGCGATCCGCGGATTGATGCGGGTCGAGTTGCCCGGTTTCGGCGAAGTGATGCGCGCCGAGTCGATGAAGATCACCCCAAACGCCATCTTGTCGCGCAACCTAGGCGCAGTGGTAGAGCGATCGCTCGTCATTGCTCTGCCCGGAAAGCCGAGCGGCGCGGTCGAATGCCTCGGTTTTGTTGCAGGCGCGATTCCGCACGGCGTGGCCTTGGCCCAGCGCGCGCCGACTTCGTGTTAGAGAGCCGGCTTTTTTTGAATCTAAAATCGTCCGTCACCGCATCTCACTGGAGAACAATATGAATTCCAAATTTTCTATCAGCGCCCTTTCGCTCCTACTTCTGTTTGCTGCCGGCTGCGATTGGCGGGGCATTCGCGGCAACGGCACGCTCAAGACCGAACAGCGCCCTGTCGGCGCCTTCACCCGCATCGACGCGGGCGGTTTCTACGACATCCAATGGCAGCCCGGCGCGCCCTCCCTCAGCATCAAGACCGACGAGAATTTGCTCGCCAATATTTATACCGAAGTCGAGGGCAACGTCCTCAAGATCGAGATCCGCGACCAGATCGCCCCCACCCATGGCATCACCATCCTGCTCACCAGCCCGTCGTTAGGCGGAGCGGACTTGAGCGGCGCCCTGCGGTTCGGGGCGACCGATCTCAGCGGCGATCGCTTTACCCTGGAGACCAGTGGCGCGGCCAAGGTGTCGCTCTCCGGCAAAACCATCCGCCTGGTCGCGAACCTGACCGGCGCGAGCAAACTCAGCGCCGAAACGCTCCAGGCCGAAGAGGTCGAAATCTCCGTCACCGGCGCGGGCAAGGCGGATATCCACGCGACGAAAACGCTCAAGGCCGCGATCACCGGGGCCGGCCGCGTCAGCTACAGCGGCAATCCCGCAACGGTCCAAAAGAACGTGACCGGCGCGGGTAAAATCTCGCCGCGCGACTGACGAGCCTTGACGCGGTTGCGGGTTGCGCCGGAAGATTCGCCGCGAACCCGCGCATGCATCCCGAACCTGTCTTTCCCGTCTTCGGATTGGGGCATCTCGCTGTCCTATTCCTGATCGTCGCTCTGCCGGTCGGCCTTGGCCTCGCGGTGCGCCGCACGAATTCGCCGCGGTTCGATCGGGCGGTGGCGATCGGTCTCTCTCTCCTGCTGGCCGCGAACTATTTCGGCTACGCCTCCTACCTTTGGCAGCACCAGCTTCTTTTTTGGGAACTCGCCCTGCCCTTTCAGCTCTGCGACTGGGCGATGGTCACGATCATCGTCGCCCTGCTGACGCGACGCCACCGCTGGACCGAGGTCTCCTATTTTTGGGGAATCGGCGGTACTTTCCAGGCTCTCCTTACGCCTAATCTCCAGGTCGATTTCCCCGATATCCGCGCGATCAGCTTTTTCATCGGCCACGGCGGGATCGTCGCCGGCGTCATCTACCTGCTCGTCGCGCGCCAGTTTCGTCCGACCCTCGGTTCGGTCGGCCGCACCCTCGCATGGTCGCAGCTCTACCTCGTCTCCACGCTCTTGGTCGATTACATGACCGGCGCCAATTACGGCTTCCTCCTCCACAAACCCGCCGTCGCCTCCATCCTCGATTTACTCTCCGACACCCACTGGATTTATATCCTGCAACTGGAGGGGCTGGCCCTGCTCTTCTTCGCCATCCTCTACGCGCCCTTTGCGTTTGGCAGGCGCAGCGAAAATACGGCCCACGCCTGATTCGCGGGCGACCTCTCCTGGTAGGGCGAGACTCTGTCGAGCCTGGGAGAGAACTCGAGCGGCAAGCAAAGCGCGCTCCCAGGCTCGACGGAGTCTCGCCCTACCACGTCCTAAACGCTCTTTGGTCTTGCGCTGAAGCATCCGGGCAAATTCAATCGCTCGGATGAGGCCGTCGTTTGCGATCTCAGCCGCCACACTGTGCGCCGGCGCAACCCTGGCCCAGGCACCGCCAAAGGCCGCTTCACCCGTGCCGGTGGATGCGATTATTCCCTGGCTCCTGCAAGAGGACGAGCAACTGCGCGCGGTTCCGTTCGCGAAAGTGATCGAGGACACGACCGGCAGAAAGGTCCTGGCGATTGAGCCAAAGAATCCGACCGATCAGCGGGTCCTGAAAGAAATCGGCGGCGTCCTCGACCTGGTCGTTAGGCAACTAAACCAGCCGGGAAGCGCGATCCAGGTCGTCTCCCGGATCAACGAGGCCAGCAGCCACTTCGAAGAGCTGATGCGCAAACTGCTCGACGCCGCGCCCGGCTTGAGCTGTGATTTTCCGCGCACCGCCGAGGGCCACGCGCAGCGCTCCGGTTATCCCGATCTCCGGGTCGTCGACTTGGAAACGAAGCGCGTCTATTACCTCGACCCGAAGCTCTACGCCGCCGGCAGCCGGGAGAGCAGTTTCCGCACGTTCTATTTCGAGCCGAAGAAAAAGACCAACAAGGTCCTCGACGACGCGGTCCATCTCGTGGCCGGTTTCGAGCATGCGCCGCGGGAGGGCGGCGGCTGGCAATTCACCCGCTGGGACCTGGTCGACCTGGCCCGCTTTCGTGTCCGGCTCAAGGCTGAATTCCAGGGCAGCAATCGCGACCTTTACCAGCCGGAAGCGATCGTCGGTTCGAGCGCGAAGTGAATTCACGTTTGCCGAGGGCAGGCGCGACGGCAATGGTAAGAGGGTGATCATCCAGGCGCCGGAAGCCTTTCAATTCGACACGATTGACGATGTGCTGCGCGATATCGCGGCGGGGAAAATCGTGATCGTGACCGACGACGCCGACCGCGA
>JALYQE010000049.1 GCA_030855965.1 Verrucomicrobiota bacterium
GACATCACGACGCGGGAAGTGGAGTATTTTCAGACGGCGCGCCTGCGGGTGACGAGTGCGGACGATGTCCCGGTGGAGCTGGACGGCGAATTGGTCGGCAGTTGTCCGGTCGAATTCGAGCTCCAGAAACGGCGCCTGAAGGTGCTGACGCTGTAGCGGTAGGCGCGGCAAACGCCGGAGCCGAGTTTTTGATTCCCAATGACAACTCGGATCGTTTGCGATATTTTTCATCCATGCGCTTGTCCGGCCGAAAAGCTTCGTCGCACGCCCCCTATTGGACGCCGCGCCAACTAGTTGTTTTGTTGTCGCTGATCGCGGCCAATGTCGTCATTTTTGTCGCCCAGCAAATCGTCCAGGCTTCGCAGCCGTCGGCGGTGGTCGAGTACCTGGGCCTGAGTTACCGCGGGATCGACCAGGCCTACGCCTGGCAGTTCCTCAGTGCCATGTTCCTTCATGCTGGTGTCCTCAGTTTCGTCGGCGGCATGTGCCTTCTCTACTTCATCGGGCGCGACGTGGAGTCGATCTTTGGGCAGAAACATTTCCTCTATCTCTACCTGGCCGGGTTGATCGGCGGGGAGCTCGGGCACCTCTTCCTCATGCCCTCGACCACCGTGCTGCTGGGGGCGACGGGCGGGCTGGCCGCGGTCGTGATCGCCTTCGCGACCATCCTGCCGGAGTTGGAAGTGACCCAGTCGCTCTTCTACGTCGTGCCGTTGAAACTCAAGGCGAAATATCTCGGCAACGCGCTCTTCGTGATCGGCGTGGTGCTGCTGATCGTCGACCGGGAGGGGGTCGTCGGCCACAGCGCCTTGCTCGGCGGTGGCGCCGTGGGCTGGCTTTACGCGCACCTGCTCGGGTTTGGCCGGCCGTCCTTCCTGCAACGTTATCTCCGGCGCCGCCAGGTGGAGGGCGAGCGGCTCCGGCAAATGCCGCTCGATGAGTTCATCACCGAGGAGATCGATCCTTTACTGGAAAAAATCGCGCGCAACGGCCTCGGCAGTCTGACCCGGCGCGAGCGCCGGGCGCTGGAGCAGGCGCGCGTCAAGATGACCGAACCACCGCTCTAGCGTGGCGGTGGCGGACTCGTTAGGGGAAATCGCCCGCAGCATTCGCCCCCTCCAGGTGGCGGGGACGCTCGAGGCGATCGAGGCCAGCTGGCCGGCCGACGCGCCGCCCCTGCCGGAACTGCTCGTCCGCTTTCCGTTAGGCCAGGACGCCCTTTTTCATCTCCTCTCCGTCTCCGGGATCTGCGCCGCGCGCCTTATTCAGCACCCGGAAATTCTCCTCTGGCTGGCGGATCCCGACCTCTGTGCGGACCGGCGCGGCTTTGGCCGGATGATGACCGACCTGCACAACCTGGCCGGACGGGCCTCGATCGCGGAGGATAATTTTCGCGTTCTGCGCTTCTGGAAAGGCCGCGAGATGGTGCGAATCGCACTCCGGGAAATTTCCGGGGCGGCTCCGCTCGAAGAGACCCTAATCGAGCTGTCGCAGCTGGCGGATATTTGCCTAACGACCGTCTTCGAGCATTGGAATACCGAATTGCGCCAGCGCTGGGGCTCGCCGGCGAGCCAGTTTGCCATCATCGGGATGGGAAAATTGGGCGGACGCGAACTCAATCACAGCTCGGATGTCGACCTCATCTTCGTCTACAGCGACGAGGGCCAGCTGACGGCGAAGTTCAGCTACCACGAATGGTTTACCCGGCTCGGGAACAAGATTACCGAGATCTTTGCCGCCTCCGATCCGGCGGGTTCGCTCTTCCGAGTGGATTTGCGTTTGCGCCCCGAAGGGCGCGGCGGGCCGCTCGTTCGTTCGCTCGAGAGCATGGAAAACTACTATGCCGGGTTTGGCGAAATGTGGGAGCGGCTGGCGCTGATCAAGGCGCGCTGGATCTGCGGCGACCGCGAGCTGGCCTACGATTTTTTGCGCCAGTTGCAGCCGTTTGTTTTTCCGAAAAGCCCGACGCCGGATCTGCTCGACGACGTCGCGGCGATCAAAAACCGGATCGAGCGCGACATCGTCGGCTTCGAGGACCGGGAACGGAACGTGAAACTCGGCGTGGGCGGGATCCGGGAAATCGAGTTCGTTGTGCAGGCGTTGCAGCTGCTGCACGCGGCGCGCCATCCATTTTTGCAGGAAGCGGGAACGTTGAAGGCGATCCGCGGCCTGGCCGAACTGGAGTTTTTGCCTAACGAAAACGCAGAGCGCCTGGAAACGGCCTACCGTTTCCTGCGCCGGGTGGAGCATCGCCTCCAGATCGAGGCCGAACAGCAAACGCACACCATTCCGGAAAATGGCGAAGCCCTCCAGGTTCTGGCGCTGAGTCTTGGTTTTGCCGGAAGCGCAGAGCTGCTGGCGGAGCTGCGCACCCAGATGCAGCGCGTGCGCGCGATCTTCAAACGGGTGGTGGGCGAAGCCGGTCCGGCGAGGGAGTCGACCGGAGCGGAATTGAAAAACTTCCGCGATCCGGCGCAGGCGGAGAAGGCGCTGACGCAACTGGGGGAGAGCGCCGCCGGCTTCCATGTCGCCCCGCGCACCCGGCAGATCTTTCGCAAGCTGCGCCCGCTGCTCGTGACCTGGCTGAGCCGCGCGGCGGATCCGGATTCGACCCTGACCCAGTTCGTTCGCTTCGTGGAGGCCTACGGCTTCCGCAGTTTGCTTTTCGAATTGCTCGGGGCAAATCCGCGTTTGCTGGAACTGCTGGTGAAAACCTTCGATGCGAGCGAAGCGGGCGGCGGCTGGCTGATTCGGCGTTCGCAGTGGCTCGAGGAGCTGACCCGGGACGGGATGCTCGACCGCACCTTTAGTGTCGCGCAACACCTGGAGCGTTTGGAGTCGTTAGGCGCGACGGGGGAGAAGATTGATCCGGTGCGAGTCTACCGGCAGCGCGAGGCGTTGCGCATCCTGCTCCGGGATGTGCTCGAGATCGCGCCTCTCTCCCAACTGCTCGCGGAGCAGAACGACCTGGCCGAGGCGTGCCTCGTTTATGTTGACCGGCTGCTCAATCCCGACGGCACGCTGACCATCATCGGCCTTGGAAAATTCGGCGGGCGTGAGACCGGCTACGGCGCGGATCTCGATGTCCTGTTTGTCGGCGACGACCCGCGACCGGCGCAGAACCTGATCGGCGAAATGGCGCTCTCAACCGCCGAGGGAAATTTCGCCACGATCGATCCGCGACTCCGGCCGGAAGGCGAAAAGGGACCGCTGGTTTGTTCACTGGAAACGCTGCGGGGCTACTACGAAAAGCGCGCGCAGTTCTGGGAATTGCAATCGCTCACCCGGGCGCGGGCGATATCCGGCCCGCTTCGCTACGATTTCGAAGCCCTCGC
>JALYQE010000063.1 GCA_030855965.1 Verrucomicrobiota bacterium
GACCGTGCCGCGATTGGATCCGCTGCTTCACCGGCCAGGGGCGGTGCGGATCGGCCTGCAGAAGTTTCTCGTCGTGATTCGTCTCGATCACCAGCGTCTGCACCTGGCGCAATCGCTCGATCGCGAGACGCGTGGCGTGGCCAAGATCGGTGATGTAGCCGAGCGCGCTCGCCCCAGCGTGAAATGTATAACCGACCGGCTCGACCGCGTCGTGCGGCACGGAGAAACTCTCGACCGTGATGTCGCAGATCGAAAATGCCGCGCCGGTCCGGAAGATGCGCCAGTTGCGGTGTTCACCTAATCCCGCCGACGCGGGATAACGGATCGCTTCCGCGGTTAGGGCGTTGCAAAAAATCGGGATCTGAAATTTCCGGCAGAGCACTTCCAGGCCGCAGACATGGTCGCCGTGCTCGTGCGTCAGAAGGACGCCGTCCAGTTCGTTAGGCTTGACCCCGCAGAGCTCGAGCCGGCGCACGAGCTGGCGCGCGCTCAGGCCGCCGTCGATTAGCAACCGGCAATGATCGGTCGCGATGAGAGCGCTGTTCCCCGCGCTGCCGCTGCCGAGCATGGTGAGGCTGAACATTTCCGATTACTAGCGAAGCGCGGGCGGCTGCACAAACGGAAAGCCGCGCGAATCGGCCTGCGCGCGAACATTTTTCGACAGTACGCGCCGCGTCGGGTACTTTCGCCCGTAATGGACGCCATCGATCTCGCCGGGCTACGACGCGAATACGAGACTCGGGGATTGCGCCGAGCCGAGCTGCATCCCGATCCGATCGAGCAATTCGCCACCTGGTTTTCGACCGCAGTGAACTCCGGGCTCCCGGATGCAAACGCCATCGCACTCGCCACCGCCACGTCCGATGGCAAACCGTCGGCCCGCGTCGTCCTGCTCAAGGGATTCGATGGGCGCGGGTTTGTTTTCTTCACCAATTACGAGAGCAAGAAAGGGAACGAGTTGGAAAAAAATCCGGCCGCGGCCTTCGTCGTTTATTGGATGCAACTGGAGCGACAAATCCGCGTCACCGGCCTGGTCGAAAAAACTTCGCGCGAAGAATCGAAAGCATATTTTCACGAACGCCCGCGCGGCAGCCAGCTCGGCGCCTGGGTCTCGCGCCAGAGCGAAGTCATCGATGCCCGGCGCATCCTCGACGCGCGCCTGGCGGAAATGACCGAGCGCTTTGCCGGGAGCAAAACGATCGAGCTGCCGCCGCATTGGGGCGGCTACCGCATCGTCCCGGCCACGATCGAATTCTGGCAGGGCCGGGCCAACCGGCTGCACGACCGCTTTCGCTACACCCGGGAAGAGGATGGCTCCTGGAAGATCGAGCGGCTCGCTCCTTGATCGTCCGGCTGAGTGCACGCAGCTTCGCCTCGACAAAACGCCGACTTGATCACCCCACCGGTCGCGGAAACCTGAGCGTGATCCGAGTTCCACGCCCGACTGCGCTCGCCACCGCAACGCTGCCGCCGTGGAGTTCGGCGATCGATTTCACCAGGGCCAGGCCGAGACCGGTTCCCCCGGTGCTGCGCGATCGATCGACCCGGTAAAAGCGATCGAAGATCCGCGAGATGTGCTCCTCCTCAATCCCGCAACCGTTGTCCTCCACCGAGATCTCGGCCGCGTCTTCGCTCGTCGCGATCGAGATCGCGATTCGGCCACCGTCCGGAGTGTAGTGCACTGCGTTATCCACCAGATTGCTCACGGCACGTCCGAAAAGCACCGGGTCGGCGTCGACTTCACCTTCCCCGCCGCAGACGATCTCAAGCCGGCGCTCCTCCGCGATCGCCTCATTGTAGGCGGCGATTCTGCCGATCGCGGCCCGGCCGTCAAACCGGGCATAGTTCACTTTGTTCTCGGCGGTTTCGGCGCGCGCGAGGAAAAGCAGGTTGTCGATAATCCCGCCGAGCCGTTCGCACTCCGCCACGCTCGACTCGATCACCGCCTCGTATTCGTTAGGCGTACGCGGGCGCTTGAGCGCAACTTCCGCTTCGCCGCGAATGTTGGCCAGAGGCGTGCGCAGTTCATGGGCGAGATCGGCCGAGAACTGCGAGAGCCGGTTAAACGAATCCTCCAGCCGATCCAGCATGTCGTCGAAAGCCACCGCCACCGGTTGCAGCTCGCGCGGCCATTCTGTCGCCAGGACCCGTTCATGGAGCCGGGTCGGCCCGACCCGCATTAGCGAATCCGTCATCGTGTTCAATGGCCTCAGGCCGCGTCGAGTCACGGTGATGGCGATCATGATCGAAGCGAAAACCCCGACCACCATCACCACCACGACGAGCAAACCGAATTCGCTTTCGAATTGTTCGTCGACCGAGCGGTCCTGCGCCACCTGGATGAGGTAATTCTGCCCTCCTTCCTCCGCCTGCAGCGCGACTAATGAGAAGAGTTTGTTCCCTGTTTGATGGTCCTTCATCGGCATCTCCGCCGAGGTGGTGGTGGTGGGGGCCGGAAAAAGCGCGGCCGGAAGTAAATCGCCCATCCCGATGGTCTCGGCGATCACTTCTCCGTCGCCGTCGAGCAACCGCACCCAGTAGGAGGTCCGCGTTCCCTGCAGCGCTTTTAATTCCTGTTTCACCAACCCCGGGCCGGCGGCCGCACGCATGTCGGCGCGGATACCGAGCACCTTGTCGACCAGGATAATGCGGTCTTCCGCGAGAGCGTGCCTAACGACAATCCAGTAAAGCACTCCGAGCCCGCACCCGAGCAGTAGAACCGCCGCCGGGGTAAAGAGGATGACCAGCTGGGTCGCGATCGACCGCGGTTCAGTCGGCTTTGAGGACATAACCGGCGCCACGCACGGTGTGGATGAGCTTCTTTGGATAAGGGTCGTCCACTTTCGCCCGCAAACGCCGCACCATCACGTCGAGGACGTTGGTGCCGGTCTGAAAATCGATCCCCCAGACGTGGCCTTCGATCTCTTTGCGCGAGACCACCTCGCCGGCCGAGCGCACGAGATGCGCGAGGAGGAGAAATTCCTTCGCCGTTAGATGGAGCGGTTGCCCCGCCCGGACGGCGCGATGGCGGTGCGTGTCCAACTCCAGGTCCTCGATCCGCAGTTGATCGTCCTGCTGCGCCGGGCCGCGCCGGAGAAGCGAGCGAACGCGAGCGATCAATTCCGAAAAGGCAAACGGCTTGACCAGGTAATCATCGCCGCCGAGCTCGAGTCCTTTCACCCGATCCGGCACGCTATCGCGCGCAGTCAGGAACAGAATCGGCGTCAGCACCCCCTGCCCGCGCAATTCCTCGACCACCGTCCAGCCATCCTTTGTCGGCAGCATGACGTCGAGCAGGAGGAGATCAAAGCGGCCTCCGAGCGCCATCTGCAGGCCGGTCTCGCCGTCGCGCGCCACCTCGACCGTGTAACCTTCCTCCTCCAGCCCCTTGGCGATAAAGGCCGCTGTCTTCTTTTCGTCTTCGATCAACAGGATGCGCATTGCGAAAAAGTTATAAATGATCGGCCGATTGCGTTCAAGCCTGCGCGCAGTGTGCGTTTCACGAGATGCATTCGGCGCCTTTCGTCGCCCGGCAGCGAAAGACCTTCGGCGTCAACCCGGTCGCCTCCGCGTAACGCCGGCTAACGTCGGCGACGAACGATGGCGCGGCATCGTCATTCACCAAAGCCACCGCGCAGCCGCCGCGTTTCCTTGCCCCCGATCACGACGCTGTTCTGCCGCAGCCGCGCGAAGACATCCTTGCTCGGGCCGTGGTCCCACAGGGCAACATCCGAACAATAGTCGAGCCACGCTGGATACCCGGGCAACCAGGTTTCGCCGAAGGTGATGACGCGTGCGCCATCTCTCGCCGCCTTCTCGGCGAGCCTGATTGCTTTCGCGACGCTCGCCTCGAGATCGAGAAAAACCGGGCTCTCCTGAATGATGGCGACAGAAACTGGATCAGGCGTCGATGCTCAGCGCGCGCTGAATACGGCGGTTCTTAGTCACGGATCAATCTTTAGAGCTTCCGCTCCGCGCAGTGGCAGATCACTACAGCGGCGCCATCACGGCATCCGCTGGCTTCGCAAATTTCGCGGCATCGGGTGCCTTCTCAGAGAAGAACACGTTCGAGAACTCCATCACGCCCAGCGGCTCGCCTTCGATGTTTTCATTCTTCCAGTTGTAGAATTCGCCGCGCTTCGGCACGCGCAGGCCGTTAGCATCCTGCCATTCCTCGAAAACCAGCGCGTGCGGCTCGAGCTGATCCATCGGCTTGTCCTTCCGCAACGCGGCGTAGGTCACGACATAGCTCACCAGCTTCATCTGCCCGGACTTCGGATCGAGGTAAGCGATGTAATAATCCTCCGAGGAATCACCAGTGCCTTTCTTGAACGTCACTTTGACCGCGTCGAACTCCTGGCCCTGAAACATCTTTTTGCCTAACGACTCCGGCACCACGCCCGGATCGGCAAAGACGAACGGCATGCCGAAGAAATAGAACGGCGTCCACATATAGAAGCGCGGTGGAGTGCCGCCAAGCGCGTCGAGCGCCGGCTTGATCCAGACCTCGCCTTTGCTGGCGCCGAGCGTGTATGTCTCGCTCGTGATTAACCCATCCCGGCTGCGGAGATCGAAAAGCTGGTGGTCTTTCTTCACGCCCTTAGCCGAGGTCCAGGTCTGATCGAATTCCACGCTCGCGAAGTTTTTCCATTTCGAGATGCCGCCGTGCGCTTCGAACGCGCGATCGAGCTGCGCGAACGCAGATGAGCCGAGCAGGAACGAGAGAATCGAGAAGCAGGCGAGAATTCGATGTGGAGAGCGAAGGTGCATCGCGCACCATCGCCGTGTTCGGTGCGATTGTCGCGCCTCGCGCACGGCGAGGGGAGCAAAAGCAATTCCCTAAAGTCTCATTCACCTTGAGTGCGGACCAGAAGCAGCTCCACGCGTTTTACTTCGCGCAGGATGCGGTTGGTGTGCATCTCCAGCCAGAACCAGACCTTCATGAACGAGATCATGAGCAGCGCGGCCAGCGCCAGTCCGCCCCAGAGCAGCTGCTCGCGCACTACGTCTGCGTGGTAGAAGCGGAAGCCCGCCCACCCGCCGAGAGCCAGAAAGAGCAAAGTCACGGCCACGATCACGCCGTGCATCCAGCGGTGGCGGCCACGAAACACATGGATCACTTCTTCGGCGAGATTCGGCTCGGGCGCCGAGGGTTCGCGCTGCAGCGCTCCTGAATTTTTTGGTCGAGGTTGTTCATTGTCTTGGTGCTTTCAGTTGTTATTTGAGGAGTTCGCGGATCGAGAAAAGTCGTGATTTTACAGTCCCGAGTGGCAGGTGGAGCACGTCGGCGATTTCGTGCAGGCTGCGTTCGAGACCGTAGAAGATGGAGCAACTCCTGCTGCTCGGCGGGCAAAGCTGATGCCTTCGCGCAGCGCGAGCACGTCGTCGCCGGGCTCGGCGGGCGTTAACGGCGCGGGCGCCAGGAGATCAGCGTCGGCGGCTGCGGCGGCTTCCCGCTGGCGGGCGAGCAGACGCTGTCGCACCCAATCTGTCGCGCGGCGTTGCACGATCTGAAAATGCCCAGCGGGGGAAGCAGGCGGGGTCGTCTAAGCGCGGCAGACCACGCGCGAGGGCCAGCCATATTTCGGTCGACACCTCGTCGGCGGCGTCGAGCTGCTCGACCCGCACCAGCGCCATGCGGCGGAAGTCCTCGCGCCACAGCTCGTGCAAATCCTGGAACGCGCGTGCGCTGCCGCTCTGCGCTTCAAGCACGAGCCATTCGGTTAACACTTGTCGCGCGTCCCGGTTCATTGGTCTTCATCTAAAGGTCGGCGGCCATCAACGTTTGGTTCAACCTATTTGAAGTTCCACGGCGGCGTGCTCGCGTCAGATAGTCCGGCTACTTGTGACGCGCAGGACCATCTGCCACCTCGCTACAGCGGCGCGATTAGTGCATCCCCCGGCTTCCAAAGTTTCGCGCTCTCAGTTGCCTTCTCGGAGAAGTTCACGCTCGAGAACTCCATCACGCCCAGCGACGTTTGCATGCGCCTATGCCAGGACACAGCGGGGCGGCTACAGCGCTAATTAATCCACGCGCCGAAACCGCTCCGTGACGCGCGAGACCTTCCCAGCGCCGCCGAGGTAGGCGTAGAGCAGCGGGTCCGGGAGCATGCCGACGCGCTTCCACGACAATGACTTCGGCATCCGCTCGCGATGATTTAATCGTCTCAATCACAGCGCCAAGTGCGACGGACTCATTGACGGCAGCGATGATGACAGAAATCAAATTAGCTTGGCCGCCGTCGGCGCGACGGCGCCGTCTCCCTATGAGTGCAATCCAAGCGGGGTATTCCCCCCGCGAGCACTTCGTTGCTCGGGACAAGCGCAGACCCTGTTGTCACCCAGCACGCTCAATCAATCAAGATTATCGAAGATCAGCTGGATTTTGCTGTAATTGCGGCCGTGCGAACCTTGATCGTTCAAGCCCCAGTTATAGGACATGTAGCTGATCTCAAACGGGGCGCCGCCTTTCGTCAGCTCCTTCGCTGACGCAGGACCGTATTGCGCGATCACCTTCGGAACCGCGAGCGATTTTTCGAAGTCTGCCTTGAACCATTTAAAAACCTCGGAGATCTCCGCCTTCTTCTCCGCCAGCGTGAACTTGTTCAGGTCCTCCCGCGCGAGCCACACGGTGTAGGCCTTGTCGCTTTGCGCTTCGAAGGTGTCGGCTTTGTAGGCTGTGCGCTGCAATGGCGGACAACTGCGCGCCGCGCAGACGAGCACGCTGTGCGCGCGATATTTCAGCATCGGCCGGAGGGTCGCATTCTCGATGTCGTTCAACGACACTTTCGCGCCGCTAATCGTCCAATCTTTCGCTTCGAATGGCTTCTTCGCCTCGTGGATACTTTCAAACGGATAGCTCTTCAGGACGGTCCGGACCGCGATGGCGTTGTAGGCATTCGTTAGCGAGGCCGCCTTTTCCATTCCTTCCGCCGGCTTGTCCGCCTTGGCTGCGAACTGCTTCAGATATCCATCCAGCGCGTCCATGTCGCTCTTGCTGCCTTTCCAGGCGGTGTAGTTCACGAGCCCTTTTTCATCGACGTGTTTCTTGAGCAACCCGTCCCACGCACTGTGATCAATCCCGCTCGGGCAGTTCACCGAGATTTCGTCCTTCTTTTTGCCGCTTTGGGCATGCGCGGTGGCGACGAAGAGCGTGCTGATGATGCAGAGACCAACGAAGAGGCCAAGTTTGTTTTTCATGTTTGAGGAGGGGGTGCTCCTGCTACAATCAGTTCCGTTCAGCGGAGCCACTGGACGGAAAATATTTGGCAAGAAAGCGTCCGATCCGTGAGGTCGCGTCTTGCATCGCTGTTCGTGAGAAGATGTGCGCTTCGTCGGGATAGATGTGTTTTTGATAAGGCGTGCGGAGTCCCTGGAGGAGTGACTCCACGCGTTCCGCTTTTGCCACCGGCACGGTTTTATCCCGGGCTCCGTGCAGGATTAGAGTGGGCGGCAGTCGCTTTATTCCACCGCGATCCAGTGCACCAGAGGCTTCGATCACCACATCGACACGGCTGTCCTGTGCCGCGGCGCCAAGCGAGAGATAGCCGCCAAGCGAATGCCCCATCAGCCCGATCCGGCTCGCATCCACATTCGGCTGCGCAGCGACGTAGGTGATCGCGTCGCGCACCGTGCTCGTCCACGCGGGAAGATTCTCATGCACGCCAGAAGGCCGAACCATGAAGTGCCCTGTGCGATTAAAGAAATGCGGCAGGAACACCGCATAGCCCTGCGCGCTCAGATCACGGGCCCGATCGCGCAAATCGAAGCCGGGAAAGAGCAAGCCGCCCGAGCCATGAAGCAGGATGAGCGCGGGCCGCTTGCCCGGTTTCGACGATGGATAGGCATCGATCGTGATCGATTTGCCTCCACTGACGTAGCTGCCGCGCGTCGTCGCCGCTTGCGCGGAAGGAGCCGCGATCGTCGCGCCGAGTACCAGCGCAGCAACGATGAGCCACGTGAAGTTCGCGCTAGGAATCATGGCGTGTGATGACGGCTGAGCGTTTGGAGACACGATCTAGAATTTCTTCGCCAGATTGCGCGCCGCCACCGCTGCTTCGCCCAGCACCAGCGGCACGGTCGCGAAGGTCGCAGCGGCCGCCACGAGACACCAGATGCAGAAGGCCTTGTGCTTCGCCCATTGATCGTAAGTAAGCTTGCCCGCCTGCAGCGCATCGACGCCGGCCTTCGCGGCAAGTGCCAGCGGAATCCATGGCTGTTGCACGGCGCGATCCTTCCCGCCCATGGCTGCCAGGCCCATCGTGGCCGCGTAGCTGCCCAGACCGAGGAACGCGTCGGGCATCGAGAGTTTCGCGTAAGCTTCCTCAGACGCATCGACTTTGTCCGCATCCATCAGCGGCAACGGCAAGTCGGGCAGCCGCCGGATGATCCCCGTTTGAAAGAGCGCGATCAAACCCATGCAGCCGATGGCGGTGAGTGAGAGCACGATGACGCTGCGGCGTTCCTCGAGGAAGTCGCCTTCTCCGGTGCGGAGTTCTTTACTGAGTTGTGTTGGTGTCATAGCCGTTTCGCTCAATACGTTACTCGCCCGTGTCGAGGCTGCGCAGGAATGCCACCATGTCGCTGCGTTGCCCGGCATCCGCGAAGTAGAATGGATGCGGCGCGAGCGCAGGCACTTTGATGGGCGGCATTTTGTCGTCGGCCGCAAAGCCGGTGCTCGCAAAGCAAAAGCTGAGGATCGCGACTGCGCGGGTGTTGATTGGAGTTTTCATGGTTTTCGGTGGTTGTGTTGAGGGCTTTGTAACGAGAAAGCGCCGGCGACGATATTTAGGAGCTCGATTTAATGAGCAGAAACGCGGTGAGAAACCCGAGGACGGTGATGAGACCGGTAAAGGACACCGGCACGGGACAGGATCCGCCGTGCTTAGCATGATATTTCTGATGACGCTCCTCCGCCGCGTAGAACGGCGCGGCAAACTCAGTCTGCGTGGTGATCGATCCGCGGAGCGTGCCGCTTGCATCGAGCTTAGCGGCAGAGGCGCGCGCCGCGGCTTCCTGCGCGGGCGTGGTGAAAAAGATCGCCGAGCGATATTGGCTGCCGACATCCGGACTCTGGCGGTCCCTCGTCGCCGGATTGTGACTTTTCCAAAACACCTCAAGCAAGTGGTCGAAGCTGAGCTGCGCAGGATCATACTCCACCTCAACGACTTCGGCGTGGCCGGTGCGATGTGAACACACGTCTTCGTAAGTCGGATTCTTCGTCGTGCCGCCGGAATATCCGACGCGTGTCGCCGTGACGCCTTCCACTGCTGCAAACGTGGACTCCACGCCCCAGAAACAACCCGCGCCAAAGATTACTTTTTCCCGCGCCGCTATCACGCCATCCTCACGGAAGAGCAGTGCGGCGGAGTTAATGCAGTAGCGCAGATTCGTCGGCGCGGGGCCGTCCTCGAAGACGTGGCCGAGGTGCGAATCGCAGCGCACGCAGTGGACTTCCGTTCGCACCATGCCGTGGGCGGTGTCCCTCGTGATGCCGATGTTTTCCGCCGCGACCGGCTGGAAAAAACTCGGCCAGCCCGTGCCCGATTCAAACTTCGCATCCGAGCGGAACAGCGGCAGGCCGCACGCGACGCAGGTGTAGAGCCCTAGCTTGTGGTTGTCGTGGAAGATTCCGCAGAACGCGCGCTCGGTACCTGCAGTGCGGGTGACACGGAATTGTTCGTCCGTGAGTTGCAAGCGCCAGGCGTCGTCGGACTTCGCGACATTCGGCACGTTGAGTGAGTCGGTGAGAGCGCCTGCTCCATTGAGGAGGCGGACGGTGACGGGATTTGTGCTGGTCTTCATCGGTGTGTGGCTTTTAATTGGAGTTTTCATGGTTTTCGGTGCGTCTTCATCCCGGAGGCGCTGGAAAGCCCTTGGGGCAAGTTCGCGAGAAAGAAGCCGCCGACGAGGCCAAGGCCGATCTTTTCTCCGCCAAGCAAGGAGAGTCCGATGACCATGGACTCCGGGATGCCGTCGAGGAGAGCGCCGGCGGCGATCGCCAGGCCGCTGCCTTGTCCTTCTCCGTGGCTTGCTTGACGCAACCACCACAGCGTTTGCGATGCTTTGCGCCGCGTTTTGCCAGCAGCCAGTTGGCCACGCAAAATACGGTGGCACCTCCGAGAAAGCCGCAGATCGTCGGTAGCGATCCGCCCGCCTGAAAAGACTTCTCCATCAAGTCCACGAGAGCACCGCAATCAGCACCCCGCCGCCAAAGCCCATGACGGCTGCGATCAGCCGGTGTGGAAGCTCGATAAAGAACGCCAGCGCCGCTCCGATGAGTAGGCCGGAGCCGGCCAGCATTCCCCACAAACATGCCTGTAGCGGCGCTGGAAACATAAGGACGGGATGGGTTGGCCGGCTCGTTTGAAAAAGTGGGTTCCGCTCCCTACCTTATCCCGCCGATCCTTTGGTGGACGCAGGCGCATCGCCCGTGTCCAAACTTTGCAGGAAGCCGATCACGTCCGCGCGTGCGGCCTTGTCCTCAATATAAAACGGGTGCGGCTCGGACAGGCCTCGTTTCGGA
>JALYQE010000070.1 GCA_030855965.1 Verrucomicrobiota bacterium
AACGAGGAAACTGTTACCCATGTCATTAGAACAAAGTGTCACCCATGTCATTAGATTGTCCCGCCAGCCCGTCGCATCCGGCAGTTTGCCGGATGCGGCTGCGCGAAGCGCCCCTTGGGGAGCGAACCATTCGTATCGCAACGTCGCGCGATGTCCGGCGCAGACTGCGCCGAACGACGGGCTGGCAGCCGTGCACCCCGGAGTTGCCTGCCGCCGCCATTTCCTTGAAGCAAACCTTGGCCCCACTAAACTAGCCTCTCTCATGACCGAGCAGACGAAAGCATCGAAACTCCGCCACCTCTTCGCCCAAGGCATCGTCGCGATGCCGGGCGTGCCCAATGCCTCGATGGCCCGGCAGGTGGAGCGCGCCGGGTTTGAAGCCGTTTACATCAGCGGTGCGGGCCTGGCGAATTGCACCGCCGGTTTGCCGGACGTCGGCCTGCTCACTCTGAATGAAGTCACGACGCTCGCGGGTTTCATAGCCAAGGCGGTCAAAATCCCCGCAATCGTGGACGCGGACACCGGGTTCGGCGGAGCGGAGAATGTCGGGCGCACGATTTACGAATTGGAACGCGCAGGATTGGCGGGATGTCACCTGGAAGACCAGGAATTTCCCAAGCGCTGCGGCCATCTGGCCGGGAAGCGCCTCGTGGGAACTGATGAGATGACGGCCAAGATTCGCGCCGCGGTGGCGGCGAAACGCGATCGCGATTTTCTCGTCATCGCGCGGACCGATTCGCGGGCGATGGAAAATTTTGACGGCGCGGTGAAGCGGGCAAATGCTTATGTCCAAGCGGGGGCAGACGCGATTTTCCCGGAGGCCTTGCAGACCAAGGAAGAGTTCCGCGATTTCGCTAAAGAGGTGCAAGCGCCGCTCCTCGCGAACATGACGGAGTTTGGCAAAAGCCCGTCGCTCAGTGCCGCGGAGCTCGACGAACTCGGCTACAAAATGGTGATCTTCCCGCAGAGCGCCTTCCGCGTTTCGATGAAGACGACGGAGGAATTTTTTCGCGGCCTCAAGCAGGCCGGAAAGCCAGACGAATGGCTCGGTCGGATGCAAACCCGGAAGGAACTTTACCAGACGCTGGAATACGATCCGGCGGCGGAAAGCTGGCCAGGGTATGACGTTGCGCGTGAAACGTGGGACGTTAAGAATAAGAACTGAAAAAATTTATGAGTACCGAAGCAAAACCTGCCTACAGCCCCGGACTCGCGGGCATCATCGCCGGCGAAACTGAAATCTGCTGGGTCGATCCCGACGCCGGCCTGATGTATCGCGGCTACGACATCCACGAGATGGCGGAGAAAGCGAACTTCGAGGAAGTCGCCTACCTCCTGCTCAACGGCGAGTTGCCGACCGTGACCGAGCGCGAAGAATTCTCCCGCGCCCTCGCGAAAGAGCGTCCGCTTCCGAAAGAAGTGCTCGAAATGATGCGCCTGATGCCGAAGAACACGCATCCGATGGACATGCTTCGCACCGGCGTTTCCATGCTGGCGCCGTTCGACCCCGAGCTGAACGACAACTCGCACGAGGCCAATATCCGCAAGTCGATCCGCCTGATCGCGAAGGTCTCGACCCTGATCACCGACGGCTATCGTATTCAAAAGGGTGAAAATCCGTTGCCGGAACGGGACGACCTCACCCTGGCGGGAAATATTTTCTACAAGCTCTCCGGCGAAGTGCCGCAGGATTGGAAGATCCGGATGATGGACACGATCTTCATCCTTTACGCCGATCATGAATTCAACGCCTCGACCTTCGCGGCGCGGGTGACGGCGGCGACCCTGGCCGACATGTATGCGGGCGTGACGAGCGCGTGCGGCACCCTGAAGGGCCCGCTTCATGGCGGTGCCAACGAAGAGTCGATGAAGATGCTCGACGACATCAAAACCGAGGAGCGCGCTGAGAAATGGATGATGGATGCGCTGGCGAAGAAGGCGAAAATCATGGGCTTCGGTCACCGCGTTTATAAGAGCGGCGATTCGCGGGTGCCGATCATGCGCGAAATCGGGCGCGACCTCGGCCAGCGGGTCGGGAAAGATCAGTGGATTCCGATCTGTGAAAAACTCGAGGCCACGATGGAGCGGGAGAAAAAACTCTGCGCGAATGTCGATCTCTACGCCGCGCCGGTTTTCACGATGCTGGAATTTCCGCCGGAACTGAACACGCCGATCTTCGCCGCTTCCCGCGTTGCCGGTTGGTGCGCCCATGTCGTCGAGCAGCACGATAACAACCGGCTCATCCGCCCGCGCTCGCTCTACACCGGGCCGGAAGCGCGCCCCTACAAAGCGGCGGCCTCGAACGGCGCGAAGAAATAATGGGCGCAGACGCCAGCCCTTCGTTGCAGGAGCGCTACGCTCCGAAAAATGCCTGTTGGGGCTGCGGCCCGGCGAACGCGGAAGGCCTGCGCATTCGCAGTTTTGCCGAGGGCGACGAGGTGGTCGCGGACTGGAAACCGGAGCCGAAGTACGAGGCGTTCCCCGGCGTCCTGAACGGCGGAATTATCGGCACGCTGCTCGATTGCCACTGCAACTGGACGGCTGCGAATCATCTCATGAAACAGGCCGGCGAAGATCATCCGCCCTGCACGGTGACGGCGGATTACGCGATCAAATTGCTCCGACCGACCCCGACGCACGACACGATTCATCTCTCCGCCCGGGTGGTCGAATCCACTGCCGATCGCGCCACGATCGAAGGCACGCTCACCGCCGGCGGCAAAGCCTGCGCGACGTGTCGCGGCACGTTCGTCGCGGTCAGGGAAGGGCATCCCGCCTATCACCGCTGGTAATTCTGTTCAGTGTTGCGCGATGCCGGGCTGCTGGGGAGCACGGGGTGCCACCCCGTTGGTGCTGGGTGTCACCCAGCACGAACTTTCGAAACGGCGCTACTTCACTCTTGGCACGTTCAATTTTCGAGCCTGTTCGGCGAGACTCGCCGAACCAACGGGCTGCCAGCCCGTGCTCCCCAGAATGGACCGTTCGCTCTCACAGTGCAGAGCGACCGGCCTCCTTCGCCGCGGGACGACAAAACGAGCGTTCGTTAGGCGAATTACCTGCCTGAATTCCGTCGATGCGCTCGTCCGCGATGCAGGTCTACGCTCTGGCATGCAAACATTGAACTTTAGAATCGTCCCGCTACCGACCGAGGTCGCGGAGGCGGCCCGCGAGCAGGCGAATGCGGGCGCGCCGGATCACGCCGTCATGACCGTTGATTCGCCGACGGGTTACCCCTGCCGGCATTGCCTGCGCTGGGCCGAGCCGGGCCAACGCGTCATTCTGTTTCCGTACGCGTCCGTCCCACCTGACCGGCCCTACGCGGAGAGCGGCCCGATTTTCGTTCACGCCGAGCAATGCGCGCCCTACGCCGCGACGGATGAATATCCCACCGATTTTCGCAGCCATCGCGTGCTCCGGTCGTATAATTCGACCAACGACATGATCGACGCTGTGGTGCTGGGGGAGAACGACCCGGAGAAAGTGATCGCGGAACTTTTCGAAAATCCCGCGACCGAGTTTCTTCAGGCCCGGAGCCTGACCCGGGGCTGCTACACCTTCGCCATCACACGCCAATGAAAACGCCCGAACTTCTTCCGCCTAACGACACCATGTATCAGGCCCTGGTCAATCGCGACTCGACCTTTGAAGGCATCTTCTTCGTCGGGGTGCGCACGACCGGGATTTTTTGCCGCCCGACCTGCAGCGCGAAAAAGCCGGCCCGGCAAAACGTCGAGTTCTTCCCTTCGCCTAACGAGGCCCTGCTCGGCGGCTATCGCCCCTGCCTGCGCTGCCAGCCGATGGACCCTGCCCGGCCGGCGCCGGAATTGATCCAGCGCCTCCGCGCCGAAGTGGAGAAGGCGCCCGATGGCCGCCTGACGGACAAGGAATTGTCCTCGCTCGCGATCGATCCCTCGACCGCGCGGCGGCAATTCAAGCGCTACTACGGCATGACCTTCCAAGCTTATCATCGCGCGCGCCGGATGGGATTAGCCCTGCGCGAAGTGCGGCGCGGCGAGCGGGTCGAGGAAGCGCGCAACGGGAGCGGCTTCGGCTCTGAGAGCGGATTCCGTGAAGCTTTCACGAGAATCTTTGGCGACCCGCCGTCGGCGGCGAAGCGGCAGGATTGTCTCTTCGCTGAGCGCCTGACGACTCCGCTCGGCACGATGCTGGCGGTGGCGGATGATGAAGGTCTGCGCCTGCTCGAATTTGGCGACCGCCGTGCGCTCGAGCGCGAGCTGCCCCTCCTGCGCGAACGCCTCGGAAAAAGCGTCGTCCCCGGGGAGCACCCGCACCTTTCGGGCGTGCGAACGCAACTGGCCGATTATTTCGCCGGGGAGAATTTGGAATTCGACCTCCCGCTCGCGCCGGTCGGTTCCGAATTCCAGCTCAAAGCCTGGGAGATTCTGCGCTCCATCCCCGTCGGAGAAACGCGCTCTTATTCCTGGATGGCGGAACGTCTGGGCGACCCGGGCGCGCGCCGCGCGGTCGGGCGCGCTAACGGCATGAACATGATGTCGATCATCATTCCGTGTCATCGCGTGATCCGCGCTGATGGCACGCTCTGCGGCTATGGCGGCGGGCTCTGGCGGAAGAAATGGCTGCTCGAGCACGAGCGAAAATTTGTCCGCGCCCAGGAGGACTCGAACCTCCGACCGTCGGATTAGAAATCCGATGCTCTATCCGGCTGAGCTATGGGCGC
>JALYQE010000100.1 GCA_030855965.1 Verrucomicrobiota bacterium
CAGTTTCAACTTTGTTGCGCCGGTCGAAGCCCAGCCGGTCGCGGGTTACAGCAAAGACACTCGGGAAATGACTCTGTCTCATGACGGCCAATCGGTGGAAAGCGCGGTCGCGCAAACCGCCCACTCCTCCTTACCGATCTGGAAGCGCCTGCTCCATGACACGACCGTGACCATCGGCTGCAATAATGTCTTCGGCCAGGATCCACCTTCCTCGCTTACGGATGTGCGCTACCCCGCCTTTCTCTACGACACCACCGGCCGTTTCGTTTACCTCAGCCTGACGAAAAAGTTCTAATCAACTCCAGTCCAGGTCCTCGCTGGACCGAGCGAATTATTGAGACACGCGATGCTGCCAGCTAAGGTCTGAATCGCATGCCGCTTGAGTCAAAACCGGACCTCCCTCTCGAAATCGGCCACGTTCTTGTCATCGACATCGTCGGTTATTCGAAACGGCTCATCACCGAGCAGAGCCGGCTCCTCGAAACCCTCAAAAATATCGTGCGCGAGACCGCCGCGGTCCGGGCCGCGCCGGAGGAGGGGTTGATCGGGATCCCGACCGGCGACGGGATGGCGCTGGTTTTTCGCGGGAATGCCGAACAGCCCTCGGAATGCGCGCTCGAGATCGCGGCCGCTCTGGGGCAACAGCCCGACCTGCCGCTGCGGATGGGGATTCATAGCGGGTCGATCAACCCCGTCCTCGATGTCAACGAGCGGGCCAACGTCGCCGGCGCCGGGATCGATGTCGCGCAGCGGGTCATGGATTGCGGCGACGCCGGGCATATCCTCCTCTCGAAACGCGCGGCCGACGATCTCGCGCCGTATCCGCGCTGGAATCCGCATCTGCACGATCTCGGCGAGATCGAGGTCAAACACGGCGCGCTCGTCCATCTCGTAAATCTCTTCACCCCCGAAGCGGGCAACCCGGCGACACCCTCGAGTATCACAAAAAAGCGCGCGCCTCTTGTCGCACCCGCCGCGCGCCGACCAAACTGGCTGACCTGGGTAATCGCCGTCCTTATCATCTGGTCGTTAGGCGGGTTCATCTGGTGGTTCGGTTTTCGCCCCCACAGGATCACCCTGCAGCCGATCGTCGCGCCGAGCGTGCCGGCTCTCCCGGAAAAAAGCATCGCCGTGCTGCCCTTTGAAAACCTGAGCGAGGAAAAGGCGAACGCCTTCTTCGCCGACGGCGTGCAGGACGAAATCCTGACCAACCTCGCTAAAATCGCCGACCTAAAAGTAATCAGCCGCTCGAGCGTGATGCAATATCGCAGCGGCGCCGCGCGCAACCTGCGCGAAATCGGGAAACAGCTCGGCGTCGCCAATCTTCTCGAGGGCAGTGTGCAGCGGATCGCGGGCAAAGTGCGGGTGAACGCGCAGTTGATCGACACCCGGACTGACGCCCATCTCTGGGCCCAAACCTACGATCGCGATCTGGCCGATGTCTTCGCCATCCAGAGCGACATCGCAAAGTCGATTGCCGAGCAGCTGCGGGCGAAACTGGCGCCGGAAGAAACCGCGCGGATCACCACCAAGCCGACCCACAGTTCGGAGGCCTATCTGCTCTATTTGCAGGCCAACGAACTTTTGCGGGTGGCGGCTTCGAAAGAGGACGCGATCCAGGCCGACAAGCTCTATGTCCAGGCGATCGCGCTCGATCCGGAATTCACCCTCGCCCGCGCCCGCGCCTCCATGCTCAACAGTCTGATGTATTCGATCGGACACGAGCCTCTCCGCAAAGAAAGAGCCCGCACCCTGGCGGAGGAAACTCTCCTCCGCGCGCCGGATCTAGGCGAGGCACACCTGGCACTCGGACTTTGCTATTACCGGATCGACCAGGATTACGCGGCGGCTTTGCAAGAACTGGCCATCGCGGGCGCGGCCTTGCCTAACGACTCCGAGGTGCTCGATTTTTCCGGCTTCGTTTATCGCCGGCAGGGCCGCTGGCAGGATGCGCTCCGGGTTTTCGCCCGCGCCCGGGAACTTGACCCGCGCCAGGCGCATTTTAACGCCGTCCCGGCGACCGAACTCAGCCTGCGGCAATGGAGTGCGGCGAAAAAGAGTTACGAAGAAGGATTGCAGCTCGAACCGCAGCAGGTCGAGGGCTGGATCGGCTTGGCCGCGGCCCAGTTCGGCGAAGGTGGATCGCCCGATCTTTCCCGGACCACCCTGGACAGGCTCTCGGATACGCTCAAGAACAAGCCTGCAGTGAACCACGCCCGATGGGAATTCGCGATGTTGGCGCGCGATTTTGCGGCCGCGGAAACGATCGTGCCCGATCGTTCGCTGGAGGAATTTACCGCTTTCGC
>JALYQE010000102.1 GCA_030855965.1 Verrucomicrobiota bacterium
ATGCGCGGCGACCTGCTCGTGCAGAAGCTCCTCGCCGACGAAGTCATCGGGCGGGCGCACCACCTGCGCCTGCAGAGCCTGAACAGCTCTTTTCTCGATCCCGAAGCCCCGGCGCATTGGCGGCAACGAGTCGAGATGAGCGGCCTCAACGTCCTCACCCTCGGGATTTATGTCGAGGTCCTGCAGCATTGGTTTGGCGACATCACCGGCGTCTTCGCGCGCGGGCAGATTCTGCAACCGATGCGCCAGGGTTACGAAGTCCTTATCCCGGACATGCTGACCGTTCTCTGCCGCTTCGCCAACGGAATGGACGGCGTGCTCGAATTCAGCGGCGTCGACGCCCACGCGCCGGCCGATCGGTTGGAGGTCTACGGAGATCTTGGCACCCTGACCTACGACTTCGGCGCGGACGCGGTCCACGCCGGCCAGACCGGCGATCCTGCTCTTCGCGCCGTCGAGCTGACACCTGATCTCGAAACCAACTGGCACGTCGAAGACGATTTCATCGCGGCCGTGAAATCGCGCGGCCGGATCAATCCCCATCCGGACTTCGAGGATGGCGTGCGCTACATGCGCGTCGTGCAGGCGGTGGCGGATTCGCGCGCGCGCAAGGAATGGGTCGAAATCGGCCCCGCCGCCTAACGAACCCCTTAGAGCATCGAGCCGCTCAGGAAATAAATTGCGATACTGAAATAGATCACCAATCCGGTGACATCGACCATCGTCGCGACAAACGGCGCCGACGAGGTCGCCGGGTCGGCTCCCATTCGCCGGAGCAAAAACGGCAGCATCGAGCCGGAGAGCGAGCCCCACATCACCACCCCGAGAAGCGAAAGCCCGACCGTGATCGCAATCAGGAGGTAGTGCGGCCCGTAGACGTCGGAAAATTGCGCCCAGACCGCCACCCGGGCAAAGCCGATCGCACCCAGGATGCAGCCGAGGAGCAAACCCGCCACCACTTCTTTGCGCATCACCCGCCACCAATCGCGCAGCTTCACTTCACCCAGCGCCATCGCCCGAATGATCAGCATCGACGCCTGGGAACCGGAGTTACCGCCGCTGGAGATGATCATCGGCAGGAACACCGCCAGCACCACCGCCTTGGCGATCGCGCCTTCGTAGTAACCCATCGCGGTCGCGGTCAGCATCTCGCCGCCGAAGAGCACCACCAGCCAGGTGGCGCGTTTCCGCACCATCCGCCAGAGCGGGATGCGCATGTAGGGCTCCTCCATCGCCTCCATGCCGCCGAATTTCTGGATGTCCTCGGTCGCTTCCTCTTCCGCGACATCGAGCATGTCGTCGATCGTCACCAGCCCGACAAGCACGCTGTTGGAATCGAGCACCGGCAGCGCGCTCCGGTCGTATTTTCGGAAAATATTAACCGCCTCTTCCTGCGAATCGGTCACGCTGAGGGAGACGAAATTTTCATCCATCAAGTCGCTCACTTTGGTCTCGAGCGGCTTGAGCAGGAACTCGCGGATGCGGATGTCGTCGATCAGTTTTCCGCGATCATCCACCACATAGATCACGTTCAGCGTTTCAGAATCCTGGCCATGTTCGCGGATGTAAGCGAGCACTTCGCCGACCGTCCAACTCGCATCCACCGCGACCAGGTCCGGCGTCATGAGGCGGCCAACGCTGCCTTCGGGATAACCGAGCAGCGCCTGCGCGATCCGGCGCTCTTCCGGCGTGAGCAGGCGAATGAGCTGCCGCGCCGCCGCGCTGGGAAGTTCCTCGAGCAGCGCCGTGCGATCGTCGGGCGACATCTCGTTCAGGAGCGAGACCACCTGTTCGTGCGCCATGCCACGAAGGAGTTGCTGCTGCGCGTCGACATCGACGTCGAGATACTCGAAGACATCCGCCGCCAAGACATGCGGCAGGATGCGGAAGATGATGACCTGTTCGTCCTCCGGCAGGTCGAGAATGATCTCGGCCACATCGGCCGGCGGCATTTCGGAAAACAGCTCGCGCAGCGCGGCGAAATCCCGCGCCTCGATCATGCCTTGAATTTCGGGTATGAGAATCTTGCCGACCATAAGTGCGCGAAAGGCCGTCCCCGGCTTGAGGCCACGAGGTTGTAACACCGCCGCTCGCAGCGCGCAATCGCCGCCAGTGCCGGATCGTGGACGAAGATTAACGATCTCGCCCCGGGAGCTTGGATTTTTGGCGAAAGTGGCCACACTAGACCAGATGAGTTCATCTTCTCCAGCGCCCACCGTCCGGCGCGAAATCGACCAGAACGGCGTTTGTCTGCTGACCTTTGATCGGCCCGATTCCGGCGCGAACATTTTCGACGCGGCGGCCATGCGCGATCTCAGCGAGCAGCTCGATTTTATTGAAAATGAAGAGACGCTCACTGGCGTCATCGTGACCTCGGCCAAGAAGTCGATCTTCATCGCCGGCGCGGACCTGCAAACGCTCCTGCGACAGGCGCAGACCGGCGAGATGCGCGCCTTCATTGCGGAAGGTCAGCGCATCTTTAATCGACTCGCCGCGCTCAAGATCCCGACCGTCGCTGCGATCCACGGCGCCTGTGCCGGCGGCGGCTACGAAATCACCCTGGCCTGCAAGCATCGCGTCGCTTCGGATGCACCCGCCACGCGGATCGGTCTGCCCGAGACGACGCTCGGCCTCGTCCCCGCCTGGGGTGGCGCCACGCGATTGCCGCGTTTGATCGGCTCCGAAAAAGCCGCCGAAGTTATTCTCAAGGGCAAATTGTATGCCGCCGCGGAAGCTCTGAAGCTCGGCCTCGTCGACGAGGTTGTGCCGCCGGAGAAGTTACTCGAAGCCGCGCGCCGCCAGCTCAAAGTGCGTGGCCCGAGAATGGCCAGTGTCATTCTCGAACTTCCCAAACCGATCGACCCACCGCGGGGCCAGAATCCGGCGCCCGCGCGCGCGGCCGACATCATCAATCACACTTTAACGAGTTCGATTGATGAATCCCTCGCCCTCGAACTCGACGCCATCGTCGAGCTCGGCGAGACCGAATCGACCCGCAACCTCATCCGCAATTTTTTCCTGGCCGACAAATACCGCAAGGGTTCGGCGAAAGCGCCTAACGAAAAGTTTACCCATGCCGCCGTCATCGGCGCCGGCGTCATGGGCTCGGGTATTGCGCAGTGGCTCAGCTCGCGCGGCATCTCCGTCATCCTGCGCGACGTCAACGCCGAGCAGCTCGACCGCGGCCTCGGCAACATTGAGAAAACTTACGGCGAAGCGGTCAAGCGCAGGCTAATGAGCGAGGAGAAGGCGAAGGAAGGCCGCTCCCGCATTGTCGCCTCGTCCAACCCCGGTCCGATGCGCGAAGTGCAGATCGTGATCGAAGCCGCCTCCGAGAAAATCGAAATCAAGCGCGCCATTTTCCACGATCTCGACACCAAAATCGACGACACTGACATTCTCGCGACGAACACGTCCGCCCTTTCGATCAGCGACCTCGCCGGGCAAACGAAACATCCGGGCCGCGTCATCGGGATGCATTTTTTCAATCCGGTCAGCCGGATGAAGCTGATCGAGGTCGTGATTGGAGAGCAGACTTCCGACGAAACAAAAGATCGCGTGCTCTATTTCGCGCGCCAGATCGGCAAGATCCCCGTCGTCGTTAGGGACAGCCCCGGCTTTCTGGTCAACCGCGTTCTCTTTCCCTATCTCCTGGAGGCGGCCGAGCTTTTCCAGCAGGGCGTCGCGGCCGAAGCGATCGACGCCGCGCTGGTGGAGTGGGGAATGCCGATGGGGCCTCTGCGCCTGATCGACGAAATCGGGGTCGACATCACGGTCGATATCGCGGCCACTCTGGAAAAATCGTTAGGCGCACGGGGCCGCACACCGGCGATCCTAGAGAAGATGCAGGAGGCAAAAATGCTCGGCCGCAAAACCGGGAGCGGCTTTTACAAATACGAAGGCAAAGAACAATCGCCTAACGAATCGCTCGCAACCTGGCGTCGCGCGACGCCGCCTGCTGTAGCCGGCGGCGCTGACGCCGGCCGCCCCGCAACGGCGGCGGCTGTAGCCGGCGGCGGTGACGCCGGCCGTACCGCTTCGAGTCAGCCGGGGTCACCGCCCCCGGCTACAATGCCTGCAGACGACCTTGCGCTCCGCCTGGTTTACCTGATGGTGAACGAAGCCGCCCGCTGCCTCGAAGAACAAGTCGTGGCCGCGCCTGAGGACGCCGATTACGGCATGATTCTCGGCACTGGCTTCGCGCCTTTGCGCGGCGGGCCGCTCCGTTTTGCTGATCACATCGGCGCCGCGGAACTGGTCGCGACCGGCGGCCAACTCGGGGGCAAATTCCAGCCCTGCGCTTTGCTTCGGCAGCACGCGGAAAAGGGAACAAAATTTTATGAAGACACCGCTCGAAGCGCCTGAAAAACAGATCGCGGAAGAAACTAGCGCTAAATCCGACCCGACCGAGACGCAATCCGTCATCGACACTTCCAAGATGTCGGCCGGCAAAGCTGCCGCGCTCGACCTCGCCGAGAGCTCGCGCGATCCGCTCGACGAGCGGGGCAGTTTCGCCAGCAACCTCTTCATCGGCCGCTACGATTTCGACCGCATCTTTCCCTATCCCGCGCAGAGCGCGGAGGATCATGCCAAGGGCGATCCTTTCCTGAACGAACTGCGCGAATACCTCAAGGCCAACGTCGACGCCGACGAAATCGATCGCACCGGCGAAATCCCGCAGAAGAACATCGACGACCTTTTCGCGATGGGCGCGTTCGGAGTGAAAATCCCGACCGAGTACGGCGGGCTCGGGCTTTCGCAGATGAATTACGGCCGCGCCGCGATGTTATTAGGCAGCTGGGACGCGAACCTGACCGCGCTCGTCTCCGCCCATCAATCGATCGGCGTGCCGCAGCCGCTTCTCATCTTCGGCACCGAGGAACAGAAGAAAAAATACCTGCCCCGCGTCGCGCGCAAAGAAATCTCCGCCTTCGCCCTCACCGAAACCGACGCCGGCTCCGACCCCGCCAACATGAGCCTGCGCGCCGACCCGACCGAGGACGGTTCCGCCTTCATCATGAACGGCGAGAAACTCTGGTGCACCAACCTGATCAAGGCCGGCGTGCTCGTCGTCATGGCGAAGACCCCGCCGAAGATGGTCAAAGGCCGGGAGCGGAAACAAATCACCGCCTTTATCGTCGATGTCGATACTCCCGGGCTCGAGATCACCTACCGCTGCCATTTCATGGGGCTGCGCGCGCTTTACAACGGCATCGTCAAGTTCACCAACGTCCGCGTCCCGCGCGAGAACATGATCGCGAAGGAAGGCCAGGGCTTGAAAGTTGCCCTAACGACCTTGAACACTGGGCGCCTGACGATTCCGGCCGCCTGTGTCGGCTTGTCGAAGCGGCTCCTCGAAATCTGCCGCAAATGGGCCAGCGAACGCGTGCAATGGGGCGTTCCGATTGGCCAGCACTACGCCATCGCGGGCAAAATCGCGGAAATGGCGGGCAATGTTTTTGCAATGGAAGCGATCACGTTCCTGACCAGCTCGCTCGTCGACCGCAAGGCAAGCGATCTGCGGATCGAGACTGCAATGTGCAAAATGTGGGCGACGGAAGCGACCTGGCGCATCGCCGACGAAGCGATGCAGGTGCGCGGCGGGCGGGGTTACGAAACGGTGGAGTCACTTGTGGGCCGCGGCGAAGAAGGGATCCCGGTCGAGCGTTTCCTGCGCGATTGCCGGATCAACATGATCTTTGAAGGCTCGAGCGAAATCATGCGCCTCTTCATTGCGCGCGAAGCGCTCGATCCGCATCTCAAGGTCGGCGGCGCAATTTTCAATACCCAGCTTCCGACCTCGGAACGGGCCAAGGCGGTCTTCAGCTCGGGAAAATTTTACGCGAGCTGGTACCCGAAACAGTGGACCGGCGGGAGCGCCGGCGACCTCGACAAGTTGCACGCCGACCTGCGTGCCCACGTTCGTTATGCCGCGGGCGCGAGCAAGCGACTGGCGCGCGGGTTATTCCACGCCATGACCCGTTTCGGTCCGAAACTCGATCGCGAGCAGTTATTGCTTTCGCGTTTTGTCGGGATCGCGACCGAGCTCTTCGCCATGAGCGCGACCTGCGCCTTTGCTCAGCACAAGATCGATACCGGCGCGCCCGCCGCGGAAGTTCTCTCGGTCGCGAGTTATTTTTGCCGCTCGGCGAAGATGCGGATCGATCATCATTTCGCCGGCATTTCGGAGAATGCCGATCGCGCCGGTTATGACCTGACCCAGGAGCTGATGGCGGGTAAACATGCCGATCTGCGCGAAGGAATCGTGTAGTCGACCGTTTCGCGCCTAACTTTCGCTCCGGTTGACCAATATCTTCCCGCCGACTACCCTCAGCGGATGAGTATGCCATCCATGCTCACCGAGGCGACCCGCACTCCTTCCAGCGGCCGCGTCAGTGCGAGCCAGAAAGCCGAATCCGAACCGAAATCGCCCGTCCTTCGGCAGATCGCCGAGCATGTGTTGCTCGACGGTTTTCGGATCGTAATCGATCTCGACAAGAGTAAAGGCTCGTATCTTTTCGACGCGGCGCACGATCGCCAGTTGATTGATCTTTACGGGTTTTTTGGTTCCAACCCAGTCGGGTTTAACCATCCGCATTTCGACAAACCGGAGGTCAAAGCCGACCTCTTGCGCGCGGCCAAGATCAAGATCGCGAACTCCGACGTTTACTCCGAAGGCTACGCCCGCTTCCTCGACACCTACTGGCGTGTGGTCGGAATGCCGCCGCTCGAGCGCATGCTCCTGATCGAAGGCGGCGCGCTCGCGGTCGAGAACACGCTCAAGGCCGCGATGGATTGGAAAGTGCGCAAGAACATGGCGGCCGGCCGCGGCGAACGCGGGACGGAGATCCTGCATTTTCGCAAGGCTTTCCATGGGCGCAGCGGCTACACCATGAGCCTGACCAATACCGATCCGGTCAAGGTGGACCTCTTCGCCAAGTTCGCCTGGCCGCGGGTCTCCACTCC
>JALYQE010000133.1 GCA_030855965.1 Verrucomicrobiota bacterium
CGAAATATTCCGGCTCGAAATTTGTCCCTAACGATTGGTTGAGGATCGCGATCAGCTCGTTGAAGGAGCGGGCCTGGCCCGAGCCGAGGTTGTAAATTCCGCTCTCCTTCGCCTCCATCGCGCGGAGGGTTCCCTGGACGATGTCCTTCACGTAAACGAAATCGCGCTTCTGCTCACCGTGCTTGAAAATGCGTGGGCGCTTGCCGTCCCGGATCTGGCGCGAGAGATGCAGGATCATGCTTGCCGGCACGCCCTTGTGCGCTTCGCGCGGTCCGTAAACGTTGAAGTAACGCAGGCCGACGATGTTCCATTCCGGAGCGTCCGCCACTGCGCGGCGGGCAAGGTTATCCATGATCACCTTCGAGAAAGCGTAAACATTCGCCGGGGCTGCTTCGTGGGTTTCGAGGTTCACCCCGTTAGCCGCGCCGTAGGTCGCGGCGGAGGAGGCATAGACGATACGGGTGCGCTGCGGCTGGGCGAAACGAAGAAGCCGGCGAAAACTCTCGACGTTATCGTGTACCTGCGGGAATTGGTCGTGCACCGTCGTGTCGGTGATCGAGGCGAGATGGAAAATGCCGTCAAATTTTTCCCCGCCAAACTGCGCGCTCCAGTCGAGCGCGGAGAGATCGGCGGCGACAAAGTCACCCCGGTAACCGCGCAGATTCTTGAAATCGCCGGAGCGGAAATCATCGATCACCGTCAGGCGCGCCGCGGGATATTTCTCCTGCAGGGCGAGAGTCAGGTTGGAGCCAATGAAGCCGGCCCCGCCGGTGACGAGGAAATGAGGAGTTTTTGAGTTCACGGCGCGCAGTTTCGAGGAAGGTGACAGATAAAGGTTGAGCGCGGAAGCGCAAGCCGCTACTTGTGGGCCAGTTCTTTGCGAGTTTGACCCCGAAAACCTTCGGGGTTGATCAGTGGATCGGCGCGAGAAATCCCGTGTGAACCGGGAGCAGTTGCGCTGCTGTAACTGGGGACGACTTCCCATGAGCCAATCGTTAGGCCTGCGACTGCGGGCCGGGCGGTGAAGGCGGGAAGAAGGCGTGCTTCGATAAATGCTCGAGGCCGGAACCAGGAGCCAGAATATTTGCCCGCTCCAACTCATTCGTATCCCGCGGGTGCGGGACACGACAAAACTTCTTCGCAAAAAAGAAGAATGAGAGTCGTGGACCAGCCGCTGGCAAGTGACGCGTCCGCCTCTCTTTTATTTGGAGGTAGTCAGTTATGTTGTCATGGAAGGACGGGGCGGTTTCGCCGCGAATTCTGGGGAGCGCACGCGCCTCGCGTGCTGGTTTTGGCGCCTCGCCAAAACGAACTTTTACGAGCGATGTTTGGAAAAAAGAGGACGTCGCTCATATTTCCGCTGCGTCAGAGCAAATCTTTGCGGCGAGGCGCCGCAAAGGGAACGGGAGGCGTGTGCGCTCCCCGGAATCCTGGCACGTTGCCTTTTTGCTTTGGGCGACATGGGCCGGGCCTGTTGCAGCGCAGGTTGCGATTTCGCCACCCGAGACCGCAGGGATCGTCGTGAGCGCGACGCGCGTTCCGATCCCGGAAGAAGACACGCCCGCGAGCGTGAGCGTGATTACTGCCGACGATCTCGCACGAAAACAGATCGAGCGCGTCTCCGATGCCCTGCGCGAAATTCCCGGCTTGTCCGTCGTGCAGAGCGGCGCGCCCGGCCAACTGACTTCGGTCTTCAACCGCGGCCTGAAAAGCGAGCACACCCAGGTCCTGCTCGATGGGATTCCGATCAACCAGGGCCTGGCTGGGCTTTTCAACTTCGCCGACCTGACAACGGACAACATCGACCGCATCGAAGTGGTGCGTGGTCCGCAGAGCACGCTTTACGGCCCGCGCGGGCTCGCCGGCGTGATCCAAATCTTCACCAAACAGGGAAGCGGCCCGCCGTCCGGATCGCTCAGCGCGGAAGGCGGCTCCTACGGGACGTTTCGGGAATCGCTCCAGACTTCCGGGAGCTGGCAGCAATTCGATTATTCGTTAGGCGCGAGCCGGCTCGATACCGATAACGCGCGGCCGAACAACCAGTATCGAAACTCAAGCGCGATCGCGAATCTTGGCTGGTCGCCTAACGAGCAGTTGCGCCTCAGCCTGCTCTCGACTTATTCGCTGAGCGACGCGGGCAATCCAAACTCGATCTTGAACCAGAAACGGTTCGATAATTTCCTGACCGAGCGCTGGCTGATCGCGCCCCATCTCGAGTACCGGCCTTTCGAATGGTGGGAGCACAAACTGATCGTGAGCTACGATCACGAGCGGCAGGTAAACGACCCGAACGACGACGGTTTCGTCGGGCCGACCCGCGCGCTCTTCAAGCGTTTCACGATCGATTATCAAAACGATCTCAAGCCCGCGTCCTGGCTGACCCTGACGAGCGGGTTTTTCTACAGCGACGTGAGTGCCGGGCAGGAGCGGCCCTTCGTTTCGCAGATCTTCGGGCCGCAGCCGATTTTCATCAGCGATCAGACGACTGAGGCTGCGGTTTTTCTGCAGGCGAGCGTGAAGCCGTTCGAAGGATTGAACCTCGTCGCGGGCGGCCGCTTCGATCACTTTAACCAGTTCGGCGACGTCTGGACCTATCGCTTCGCAGGCAGCTACAAGATCAGGCCGACTGGAGCGATCGTGCATTCCAGCTATGCCACGGGGTTCAGTCCGCCGACCAGCCAGGACAAAATTTTCGGAAACAACTTCAACCTGACTCCGGAAAAAGTGCGCGGGTTCGACGCGGGCGTTACCCAACCGCTCTGGGACAACCGGGTTGTGCTCGGCGCGACCTATTTCCACAATGATCTCTCGAACGTGATCGGCTTGAACGGGCAGTTCGACACGATTAACCTCGGCGCCGCGCGCACGCAGGGCATCGAAACGGAAATTCGCGCCCGACCGATCGAGAACCTGACGCTCTCCGCCAGCTACACTTATCTCGAGGCAGAAAAGACTTCTTCCGCCGACATCTCGCAGTTGCCTGGCGCGCGTTTGCCGCGCCGTCCGCGAAACGAGTTTTACGTCTCCGCGTCTTATCTTTGGTTCAAGAAACTGCGCACCACGGCGGAGGCGAAATTCGTTAACGCGCGCGAAGAACTGAACTTCGGCGGACCGAATTTCGACATCGAGGATTATTCGTTTGTAAACTTCGCGGCGGAATATTCTTGGAACGCGCATCTCACGATCTTCGGTCGGGTGGATAACCTGACGGATGAGCATTATTCCGAGGTCTTCGGTTTTCCGGCGCTCGGGCGAGCAGCTTATGGCGGGGTTCGTGTGGGCTTTTGACCCGCGGGAAATCGGGCGAGGGGCGCTCTTGGCTGCGAGGACTTGACCGCGTGTGTTAAGTTGCCGGGTGAAAGATGTAACGGAAATGCTGCTGTGAACTCGCTTAGCCCTTGGCTCCCCACGATTTATCTCGTTCTCGCTGCGGCGGCGTCCTTCCTCATCGGCGTAGGAATTACCTACCTTCTCCTGCGGCAACGACACCATCTTGCGCTCAAGGCTTCGGAGGAGACCGTCATTCAACAGATCGTGGCGATTTCCAACAGCCTCGCCACCGCTCAGGAAAAGAACACTCGTATTCCCGAGCTCGAGGTGCAGACGGAACGCGCCAGCCGCGAGATTCTAGAGCTGCGGTCCGAGCAGGCGCGGCTGGAAACAAAACTGATTGAGGAACGAAAGGCGGCGCTGGAAAAACTTTCTCTCCTCGACCAGGTGCAGTCGCGTTTTTCCGATGCTTTCAAGGCGCTTTCGGCGGAGGCGCTACGCCACAATAACAGCTCGTTTTTGGAGTTGGCGAAATCGACCCTCGAGAAGACCCAGGAAGGTGCGCGCGGAGATTTGGAAAAACGGCAGCAAGCGATCGATGCCATCGTGCGGCCGGTGCGCGAATCGCTTGAGAAGGTGGACGCGAAAATCAACGAACTGGAGAAAGCCCGCTCGGGAGCCTACGAATCCCTCACCACCCAGGTGCGTTCCCTGGCGGAGTCGCAGAATTATCTGCGCTCCGAGACGAGCAACCTGGTGCGGGCGTTACGTTCGCCGATCGTGCGCGGGCGCTGGGGGGAGATCCAGTTGCGTCGGGTGGTTGAGCTGGCGGGCATGGTCAACCATTGCGATTTCCTCGAGCAAACGACGGTGCAGACCGAGGAAGGGCGGATGCGTCCGGACATGATCGTGCATTTGCCGGCGGGAAAAACGATCGTGGTCGATGCCAAGGCATCACTGAACGCTTATCTCGAGGCGCTGGAAGCGGGCGACGACGCCGCGCGGGTGAATCGCCTCCAGCAACATGCGGTGCAGGTGCGCACGCACATCGAGAAGCTCTCGCGCAAGGCCTATTGGGAACAGTTCTCAAGCGCGCCCGATTTCGTCATTTTGTTTTTGCCGGGCGAGATGTTTTTCAGCGCGGCGCTGGAACGCGATCCCATGCTGATCGAATTCGGCGCAGACAAAAAAATCATTCTCGCCACGCCGACCACTCTGATCGCGCTCCTCCGGGCGGTTTGCTACGGCTGGCGGCAGGAAAAACTTGCGCACAACGCGCGCGAAATCAGCCAGCTCGGGAGCGAACTCTACAAGCGTTTTGCCGATCTCTCGGTTCACTTCGGGAAACTGGGGAAGAGTCTCAACAGCTCGGTCGAAGCCTTCAATCGCGCGGCCGGCAACATTGAGAGCCGCGTGCTGGTCTCGGCCCGGAAGTTCAAAGATCTGGGCGCTGCGCCGCTAGGGATGGAGATCGAGGAACTACCGCAGGTGGAACAGATCGCGCGGACCCTGCAGGCGCCAGAATTGTTGGAACCGGGCGAGAATGGCGTCGAACCAGCAGAGCCGCCGCGCGAAGACGCGGCCTCCGAAGTGAAGCGGTCTCCTGGCGAGGAGCGAAATGGCTAGAGCACCGCGTCCCACGTCGCCTTGTCCTTGAGCATGATCTCACGCAGGAGGCGGATCGGCGGCGCGCCGTGTTTCAGCATTTCGTTGTGGAACTTCTCGAGCGAGAAGTTCGCTCCTTCCTGCGCCTTGTAATCGTCGCGCAGTTTCAGAATCTGCAATTTGCCTAACGTGTAATTGAGATAGCCCGGATCATAAGTCCCGCGCATCGCCTCGGAGAGCGATGGTTTTTCCTCGTAGTAGCAGTTCTCGTGGAAAAACTTCGTGCCCTCCGCGACTGACATGCCCTCGGTATGCATCTTGATCGAAACGACGAGCCG
>JALYQE010000067.1 GCA_030855965.1 Verrucomicrobiota bacterium
CCCGAAAGCTTTCGGGGCCTGATTCGGAATGCAAAGGGATATCGCGGCGAGGCGCCGCGAACACTTCCGGCGACGAGGGCGTCGCCGCCACGCCGAGCCGATCGTCCTGCTTCCAAATGCATCGTTAGGGCTTAGCGCTGTCTTCGTGCGCGTTCCTCGGGCGACTGTGTGCATCAAGTCGTTAGTTGTCGTCGGGCGAAGCTGATCTAGTCTTCGGGATGCGCGATTCTTATCTCGAAGAGTACTTCACTTTCCTGCGTTTTCCGAGCATCTCGACCGACGACGCCTACAACGAACAGCTCGCCGAATGCGCGCATTGGCTGGTGGAAAAGCTGACGAAGATCGGCCTCGAGACGCAGCTCATTTCCACTCCGGGCCATCCGATTGTCTGGGCGAAAAACAAACATCAGCCCGGCCGCAAAACGGTCATGCTTTACGGACACTACGACGTCCAGCCGCCCGATCCGCTCGAGCTCTGGGACTCGCCGCCGTTCGATCCAGTTTTAAAGAACGGCTACGTCTTTGCGCGCGGTGCGACGGATAACAAAGGGCAGATCTTCGCCCACATCCTTGGCATCCAGGAGACGCTGGAAGAGCATGGCGATCTCCCGGTCAATCTCCACCTCATCATCGAAGGCGAAGAAGAAGTCGGGAGCGATAACCTGCCAAATTTCCTGAAGGAACATCGTGACTCGTTGCAGTGCGACGTCGCCGTCGTCTCCGACACCGGCATGATCGCGAAGGGCGTGCCGACCTTGAGCTACGGCCTGCGCGGCGTGACGGCGTGCGAAATCAAAATCACCGGCTCGAAGATGGATCTGCACTCCGGCGTTTTCGGCGGCGCGGTCGCGAACTCCGTCACCGCGCTCGCCCGGTTGCTCGCGACCTTGCACGACGAGAACGGGCACATCGCGGTCGAGGGCTTCTACGATGACGTGAAACCGCTCGAGGAATGGGAGCGCGAAGCCTGGCGCAACCTGCCGATCGATGGCGACAAGGAGATTCTCGAAGAAACCGGATCGCCAGCGCTGTTCGGCGAGGAGGGATTTAGCACGCTCGAGCGCCTCTGGGCGCGGCCGACGGCGGAGATCAACGGCATCGGCGGCGGTTACCAGGGGAAGGGGACCAAGACGGTGATCGCGAGTCACGCCATGGCGAAGCTCACCTTCCGCCTCGTGCCTAATCAGGACGGCGACAAGATCCTCAAGCAAGTCCGGAAACATTTGGAAAAACACCTGCCACCGGGCGTGACGATGGAGATTCGCGACGGACACAGCGGTCCCTGGTATCTGACCGATCCGCATTCGGCGGTCGGCGAAGCGGCGCAGCGTGCGCTGAAGGAAGCGTTCAAGGAAGACGTCGCGCTCATTCGCGAAGGCGGGAGCATCCCGATCGTCTCGCAATTCCGCGAAATTCTCGGGGTCGAGACGCTCCTGCTCGGGCTGGCCCTGGCCGATTGCCGAGCCCATTCGCCTAACGAAAACTTCCCGGTCGAAAACCTGGAAGTCGGGATCAAGATGAACAAGGCGATCCTCCAGGAAATCGGGAAGTCGGCGCCGTAGGCGGGTCGGACCTTAACCATCGCATGAGGGCACCCCACCTAAAGAGATGGTTGTCGGCCGGCCTGATCGCGCTCCTGCTCGCTCCGGCTTCCCCGGCCCGGGCCGCGGAACCGTCGTTAGGCGAGAAGATCAAAAAGATTTTCTCGACCCCGACGCCGACGCCCAGTCCGCGGCGGACCAAGCGCACCCGGAAAAAGAGCAGCCCGACCCCGAGCCCTTCCCCGAAAGCGAAGCGCAAACCCAAGGCGTCGCCCACGCCCACGCCGGAGAAAGAAGAGACGCCCAAACCGAAGAAGAAAAAATCCTCGCCGACTCCATCGCCTAGTCCCTCTCCCAGCCCTACTCCTAGTCCGACGGAAACTCCTTCGCCGACGCCGGAGGAGTCACCCAGTCCCTCGCCGACACCCAGTCCAACGCCGCAGGTTGCGACCGTGGCACCGGATGAGATCGCGGACTTCGACAAAAATCCCGAGTCCGTGCGCAAGCTGCTGACCGCCGCGCTCGACCTCACGAAACGCAATCTCGAATACAAATACGGCTCGGCCGACCCAGAGGAGGGCGGGATGGATTGTTCCGGCTTCATCTATTTTGTCCTGCGCGAAAATGGCGTGCCAGACGTGCCGCGCGACGCCAGCGGTCAGTACGTCTGGGTGCGGAAAGCGGGAAATTTCCGCGCGGTCCTGAGCCGTGAGTTCGATTCCTTCGAACTCGACGAGCTCAAGCCGGGCGACCTGCTTTTCTGGACCGGGACCTACAAAGTGGAGCGTGATCCGCCCGTCACCCACACCATGATTTATCTTGGAAAACAGAAAGACTCGGACAAGCCGATCATGGTGGGAGCGAGCGATGGCCGGACCTACGAGGGCGAAAAGCAGCACGGGGTCAGCGTTTTCGATTTCAAAACGGTGCGCGCGAATCAGGTGGGCAGCTCGGGAACGCATCCGCGTTTCGTCGGCTATGCCCGGGTTCCAGGGTTGGAAAAAGCCGAGCCCTGAGCGTCGCGCACTCCTTCAAGTTGTCATCCCGAGCCGGCGCAGCGCGGCGAGGGACCTCGCAAGTATCGAGCGGCTTCCGCCCTCGATTTAAATCCAATCCCTAAGCCTCATCGTTAGGCGACTTGAAAACCGCTCGCATCCTGCGGGGTCCCTCGCCGTCTGCGCGGCTCGGGATGACAAACTTTTTCGCCTAGCGTTGGCGCGTTATGGTCGCGGACGGTGACGGGGAAACCGTGGACGCGGTCTCAACTTCTTCCGGCACGGTTTCCGCCTTCGGCGCGGGAGCGCTTCGGTAATGTTTCGTCGCCAGACCGAGCACGACCATGAGGACGATGAACGCGATTGTGCGCTGTTCCTGACGGGTCAGGACAAACATCCCGAGTCGTTCGCGCAGGCTCATTGCGCGTAGGGAATCGGATCGGTCAGGCCGGCCTCGCGAAAGCCTTTCAGCCGCAACTGGCAGGAATCGCAGAGGCCGCAGGCCCGCCCGTCGGGCGTCGGATCGTAGCAACTGTGAGTGAGCGCATAATCCACGCCTAACGAGACCCCGCGTTCAATAATCCGCGCTTTGCTCAACTCCAAAAGCGGGGCGTGAATGGTGAAACGCACGCCCTCAACGCCGGCGCGCGTCGCCAGGTTGGCCAGGTCTTCGAAGGCGAGGATAAATTCCGGGCGGCAATCGGGATAGCCGCTGTAATCGATTGCGTTCGCGCCGATAAAGATATCCGCCGCTCCGAGCACCTCCGCCCAGGCCAAGGCATAGGAGAGAAAGATCGTGTTCCGCGCCGGGACGTAAGTGATTGGAATCCCGCTCGCCATTTCGGTCGCGGAGCGCGCTTGCGGTACCTCGAGGTCGTCGGTGAGGGCGGATCCGCCAAAAGCGCGAAGGTCGATCTCCGCGCAGCGATGCTCGGTTGCGCCTAACGAGGCCGCGACCGTCTCGGCCGCGGCCAGTTCACGTTCGTGCCGCTGCCCGTAACGAAAGGAGAGGGCGTAAACCTCGAAACCCTCCGTCCGGGCGATCGCCAGAACGGTGGCGGAATCCAGTCCGCCGCTGAGCAGGACAACCGCGCGCTTCATCAGGCTTCGTCGTCATCCAGGTCGGGATGGATTGCCCGGATCGTTAGGCTGATTCCGCCGCGAGAGGCGAATTCTGCCTGCACAATCATCCGCTGCGGAGCGCAGGCTTCGACCAGATCGTCGAGAATCTGGTTGGTCACGGCTTCGTTGAAGGCGCGTTCGTTGCGGTAGGAGCCGAGGTAAAATTTGAGGGACTTGGTCTCGAGGCAGCGCGCTCCCGGTTGATAATCGATCTGGATCTGCGCGAAATCGGCCTGGCCAGTAATGGGGCAGAGCGAGGTGAAATCAGCCGATTGAAATTGAATCCAATAAGGACGTTGAGCCGGATTGGCGAAAGTCTCGAGGATGGCCGCGGAGGGTGCGCGCGGAACGGAGGTTTCGCTGCGTCCGAGGAGAGTGAGACCTTTTTTATCTTTCTTCTTTGCCACCTCGAAAGCCTACGGTTCGTTAGCCGCGCTTCAATCTCAATCTGGAGGGACGGGCGCCGTTTCGTCCGTGTTTGACAGGCTCGGACGGGACGCCGGCCGTCTCTCCGTTCGTTAGTCCGGATGCTCCAGCTTGCGATCGTGGAGTGCGCGTTTGCGATCGCCGAGGCCGTGGTAGTTCCAATAATCGACCTTGAGGCTGCGCTTGAGCCGGAGCTGGCTCCCATCCGCCGCCTGCCAGGTCCGGAGAAGATAGGGAAAATCGCGATCGAGCATGAAGCGATCGATCCCGCCGTCGTGCGTGACCGTGACGTAGATCGCCCGCTCGGTCGATTCGAAGTGTACCTGGGCCGGTTTCCAGGCGAGCTTGTCCTTCTTCGAGTGGATGATGGTAGGCGCGAGCTGGATTTCGAAGTCGCCGTTCGGTTTCGAGAAATCGATCGTCCGCACCCGGAGCGGGAGCTCGTCGTAAAATATTCCGTTAGGCGGAAGCGTCACGTTCTCGTTTCCCGCGGCCATGCCGTCCCAATAGGTGCGCCATTCGTAGCGGAAAACTTCAGCGCCCCGGCGCGCTTCCTTGTAGGTGTTGCCGCAGCTGTCGTTACTCGTTAGGGAAAACTTCGCGAGGCGCCCGTTGTCGGCGCGCCAGAAATTGGAGTGCATCTGCTGGTAAACGTAGAGCCCGGTCGGGATTTGCAGAACCTGGTTCATCTTCAGCACCTGGATGGTGCCTTTGCGCTGCCAGTCATCCGATTTGACGAGTTGTTTCAGGTCGAACGGCTCGCGGACCAGGATGTGGAGAATTTCCGTCTGACGCGGCTGGCCGTAGCGCACGATTTGGCCGTCGTAGATGTCGAACTCGGCTTTGCCGTCGTTCCAGTAGCTGGCGTTTTCGATGAACGCAGAGTTGAACTGGGCCAGTGCTGCGGGCGCGCCGAGAGCCAGGTAAAAAGCTGCGATGAAAACGCTTACGCGGACCTTCTTCATGGCGCCTCAGCTTCCGGCTTGCGATCCGTCGGTGCAAGCGGGATGGTCGCGCTACCATGGCCTCTACGGAAGAAACAGACCCGGTCGGCGTCGAACGCGCTGATGTGATTGATTTTTTCGCGCACGACACGAAGCGCGACGAAGTGCTGCTGGCGATGTACGAGACGCGGCCGTGGGAGAATTCCGATCTCCAGCTTTTCCAGGTGCAGGAAAAGTTTAATGCCTACGTCTCTTTCCTTCTCGATGGCGAGTTGTCCGATGCGCACCCCGAGCTGACGGGGAAGAACGCGCGGATCGAGCTGCGCTGCGCAGAGATGCCGGAGGGACGGATCCTGGATTTATTGCACGCGATTCACGATCAGCTTGCGCTGCAGGAGATCGCGGTCGAGGTGATCGTGGAAGATCGCAGCGGCGGTTGTGGAAGCGGCTGCAGTTGCGGCCACTAATATTTCAGGAAGCCGACCACGGGTGTCGGATCGAGTTTCTCGCGCCCGCGCAGGAACTCGAGCTCGATCAGGAACTGCGCTTCGAGCAGTTCGCCGCCGACTTTCGTGATCAGGGCCGCCGCCGCCGCCGAAGTGCCGCCGGTCGCGAGGAGGTCATCGATGAGCACGATTTTTTCGCCCGGCTCGATGCTGTCGACGTGCATTTCCATTTCGGCGTCGCCGTACTCGAGCGAATAAGCCGCGCTCGCAGTCTTGAACGGGAGCTTTCCTTTCTTGCGGATCGGGACGAAGCCGACCCCGAGCGCGTAGGCCACCGCCGAGCCGAAAAGAAAACCGCGCGCGTCGATTCCAACCACCTTGTCGATTGGCAGAGTGTGGCAGCGTTCGAGAAAGACCTCGATCGATTCGCGAAAGAGCTGCGCGTCGACCAGGATCGGCGTGATATCCTTAAAGACGATGCCCTGTTTCGGAAAATTGGGAACGTCGCGGATCGCGGCGTGCAGACGAGGGATGGAATCAAGAGCCATGGCGGGGGAAGGCTAGCGGGTCGACGGAGATCGTCAACGCTCGCGCGGAGCTGCTCTAAAGTTGTGCGCCAGTCGTCGCGGGCTCTTAAAAGGTGAGCGCCTGCTGCCGTCCGTTCGGCCCGATGCGCACCCGGACGCAGGCATCGCTCGGATCGCCACCTGGGCGGCGCCGTTGCCATTCGGCCAGCGCCTTTTCGCGGAACTCGGCGTAGCGCTTGTCCAGCGCCCGCTGCAGTCCCTGCACTTCGCCTGCCTCGTTCTCGCTCACTCTGCGCGTCAAGGTTTTCATCGCGGCATCTGAAAAGCAGGAACCGGGCCCCCAGGCCTGGCCCGAACCGCGATTGCCAAGCGGCATGCCGCCTTTTACCTTCCGATCCGATGGATCGTGGGCTCCTGATCATCTCAACCCTCTTTTTTTTCCTGGCCATGGTCTGGACGACCATGGCCATCAAGGCGCGGCGTTATCGCGCGGCGGGTTTTAATTTCTCCGCCATCGCCCTCGGGTTTGTCTGCCAGACAGCGTTTCTCTCGGTGCGAGGGCACGCGTTGGGCCGCTGTCCGCTGACCAATCTCTTCGAGGTGTTCATCTTTCTCGCCTGGTCGGTCTCGCTCATTTACCTGCTCATCGGGCCGGCTTACCGGCTCTCGCTCATGGGCGCGTTCACCGCGCCGTTTGTTTTCGGGCTGCAGGTGTTTGCCTTGCTCGCGCCAATCGACGTGCCGCATCCCCGAATCGCCTCGCCTTCGCCGTGGCTGGAAATGCACGCCTCGGTTTCGCTCATCGCTTATGGGGCCTTCGCCCTGGCCTGTGTCGCGGGGCTCATGTATCTGCTCCAGGAGCGCCAGCTCAAGTCGCGGCAGATCAATTCCATGTTCTATCACTTTCCCCCGCTGACTGATCTCTTCGCCGCCATCACCCGTTTGCTCTGGCTTGGGTTTGTCCTGCTCACCCTCGGGATTGCGGCCGGCTTCCTCACCGGGCAGCCGCTGCCCTACATCAAGATTGCGTGGTCGTTCGGCGTCTGGATGTTTTACGCTGCCATCCTGCTCGCGCGTCATCTCGGCACGACCGCGCCGCGGCGGATCGCGACCCTCTGCGTCCTCGCCTTCAGCGCCGCGCTCACGCTTCTCTGGGGCATCACGTTTCTTTCGCAGACGCATTCTCTCTGATGAATCTCTTCTGCGTCGGCCTTAGTCATCACACCGCCAATGTGGAAACGCGCGAGCGCTTCGTCGGCCACGCCGCGATCGACCGCGTCCTGCGCGCAGAAGCGGGCTGCACGGAGGCGATTTTCCTCACCACTTGCAACCGGGTCGAAGTCTACGCCGCGTCCGAGCAGCCGATCCCGACACAGCGCATCGCGCAATGCCTGCTGGCGGAGGGGATGATGGCGGAAGACGATGAAATGGGAGCCTTCTATCGCCACGAAGCGCAGCAATGCGTGCAGCATCTTTTTCGAGTCGCCTCCGGGCTCGACTCGATGGTGATCGGGGAAACCGAGATTCTCGGCCAGGCCAAGAAAGCCTACGCCGCGGCACGGGAATCGGGCGCGGCGGGACCGTTTCTGCATCGCCTTTTCCAACGCGCGTTCCGGGTCGCAAAACAGGTCCGGACGCGGACGGGGATTACGCGCGGCGCGGTTTCGGTCGGGTCGGTCGCGGTTGATTTGGCGGAACAAATTTTCGGGCATTTCGAGACCCGCAAAGTGCTGTTGCTCGGGGCCGGCGAAGCGAGCGAGCGGACTGCGCGCGCTTTGGTGAAGCGCGGCGTGCGCGACATCCGCGTCGCGAATCGTTCTCCCGAGCGAGCGGAAGCGCTCGCGGCACTCGTCGGTGGTCGCGCGGTTGCGATCGGGCAATGGGAAAGCCACTGCCGCGAGGTCGACATCCTCATTTCCTCCACCGCCTCCGCCACACCGCTTGTGATGCGCGAAAACCTCGGCCCACTTATGCACGACCGGCTCGACCGGCCGCTTTTCATCATCGACATCGCGGTCCCGCGCGACGTCGCGCCGGACGTAAACGAAATGGAAGGCGTTTTTCTTTACGACATCGACTCGCTGCAATCGATCGCGCAGCAATCGCTCGCCCTGCGCCGGCAACAGATCGCTGCCGGGGAGGAGATCATCGCGCGGCATGTCGACGATCTCAGCGGCTGGATCGTTTCGGCGCGAGAGCGGAGATTGAATTCACCCGGGCTGAGTGACCCGGCCCTGCGCACCTCGGAAAGCTGAGTGGGCGCTCCGGAAAGAATCGTGCTCGGATCGCGCGGGAGCGATCTGGCGCAGACGCAGGCGCGGCTGGTCGAGCAGGCCTTGCGCAAGGCGTGGCCCGAGCTGGAAATCGCGATCGCGATTATCCGGACGAGCGGCGACGAGGGCGGCGCGCAAACGGTGGTGGATCGCAAAGCCGGGCGGAAGGGATTGTTCACCCGGGAGATCGAGCAGCAGCTTCTCGTGAGGCGAATCGACCTCGCGGTCCACAGCGCGAAGGACCTGCCGAGCGAGCGCATGGAAGAACTGGAAATCGGCGCCGTGCTTCCGCGGGGACCGACCGGCGACGTTTTGATTGCCCAAAATGGTTTCAGCCTAACGAGTCTGCCGCCGGGCGCGGTGGTCGCGACCGGGAGCATCCGGCGCCAGCGGCAGCTGCAATGGAAACGCCCCGATCTCCGGGTCGCGGATCTGCGCGGCAACGTGCCGACCCGGCTGCGGAAGCTGCGCGAAAACGAAAGCTGGAGCGGAATTATCCTCGCCCGGGCCGGGGTGGAACGGCTCGGCCTGAAAGTGGAAATGGAAGCGCTCTCGGGCGACGACTTCGTCCCGGCAGGCGGGCAGGGGGTGATCGCGCTCCAGGCGCGACGCGAGGACGAACGCATGCGGCGATTGCTGGCTCCGATTGATGACGAACCGACGCGGCTTTGTCTCCACGCCGAGCGGGAATTTTTGCGGCTCCTGGACGGCGACTGCGATTCGCCGGTCGGAGTGCACGCGCGGATGATCGATGGGAAGTTGCAGCTCCAGGCGCAGGTCTTTGCAGAGGAGGTTCCGGCGCCGGGCGTAGGCGTCGTCACCGGCGCACTCTCCGATCCCGAGGCGCTGGCCTCTGCATTAATGAACAAACTTTATGGCAACTAAAACTGAACCCGGCCGTTGTTACCTGGTCGGCGCGGGCCCGGGCGATCTCGGGCTGGTGACTTTGCGGGCGAAGCAGTTGATCGAACGGGCCGAGGTGGTGGTTTACGATTACCTCTGCAATCCCGAGATGCTGCAATGGGCGCCGGAAACGGCTGAGCTCATCTACGCCGGGAAAAAAGCCGGCGCGCATACCCTGAAGCAGGATGAGATCAACGCCCTCCTGGTTGAAAAAGCGCAGACCGGCAAACAAGTCGTTAGGCTAAAGGGCGGCGACCCGTTTCTTTTCGGTCGGGGCGGCGAAGAAGCGCAGGCTTTGGCGGCGGCTTCGATTCCTTTCGAGGTCGTGCCGGGCGTCACGTCCGCGATTGCCGCACCCGCCTACGCGGGCATTCCGGTAACGCACCGCGGGATGACCTCGCACGTGACGTTTTTCACCGGGCACGAAGATCCGGAGAAAACGGAAAGCTCGATCGATTTCGGAGCGCTCGCGAAAGTTGGCGGCACCCAGGTGATGCTGATGGGCGTGGAACGGATCGACGCAATCGCGCAGCAGATGAGGGAGAACGGCGTCCGCGCGGACTTGCCCGTGGCCCTGGTACGCTGGGGGACGACCGGACGCCAGGAAGTAATCAGCGGAACATTGCAGGACATCGCGCAGAAAGTGGCGGATCAAAATTTCGCCCCGCCCGCGGTCGCGGTCTTTGGCGAAGTGGTCTCGTTAGGCAAGGAACTGGCCTGGCAGGAGGCGCGCCCGCTTTCCGGGAAGCGCATCGTGGTCACGCGCACCCGCAAACAAGCCGGCGCGTTGAGCGACCAGCTGCGCCATCTCGGCGCCGAGGTGATTGAGTTGCCGACCATCCGAATCGAGCCGCCGAGCGACGTGCGCGCCTTGGCCGAGCTGGTGCAGGACGCCCACGGCTACGACTGGATCGTCTTTACCAGTCCAAATGGCGTGACCGCTTTTTTCGAAATGTTTTACAAGCTCTACGACGACGCGCGTGACATCGGCGGGGCGCGCATCGCCGCGATCGGGCCGGCCACGGCGCAGCGGGTGCGCGAGTTTCATCTCAAGGTCGATCTGCAGCCGGATGAGTTCGTGGCCGAGGCGGTGGTGCGCGAGTTCAAGAAGGTGGGTGACATTGAAAATTTGCGCATTCTGATCGCGCGGGCGGAGGAGGCGCGGGACCTGCTACCAAGGGAACTCGGAGCCCTGGGGGCCATTGTGGATGTTGCCGTAGCCTACCGAACGGTCGCGGAGAAAAGCGACCGAACTGAAGCAAGATCCAGATTGGCCGCCGAGGGAGCGGATATGATCACTTTTACCAGTTCATCGACGGTGGAGAACTTCCTCGCCCTTGGTCTGCCCTGGCCGGCCGGGATGGAGGTGGCGAGCATCGGCCCGATCACCTCGAAGACCGCGCGCGACCGTGGCCTAACGATCGGTGTGCAGGCTACCCGGCACGATATCCCCGGGTTGGTCGAGGCGATTCGTCGCCACTTTGGCGGGCGTCGATGAATGAAGCCGGCGATTGAGGTTGATGATGATTTTGGAACCGCAATGCACGAGTTGAGTGCGGAAGCCGTCACGCCTCCATCCCGGCGCAGGGAACCAGAGCCGTCCGCCATGACCGCTCTTATCGGGGCGGTTTACTCTTTGAATCAAAGGATGGAGGCGCTCGAGGAATCTATCCTGCGCAAATTTGAAACGATCCATTTCGAGAGAATCGAAGAGCAGCTCGCGGTCATCCGCGACAGCGAGACGGTGAACCAAAAGCTGTTTGATTCGCTGCACCAGGAATTGATCAGCTACCGCGATAATTTCGTGCGCGATGCGCTCCAGAAGCCATTCATTCGCGACCTCGTCGTCCTCTTTGACGACCTGAGCGCGCTCGCGGGGCAGATGAGCGTTGCGGGAGAAAGCGGAAGCAATCCGGAGCAGGCGCGCGTGCACGATAACCTGACCAACATCCTGCACTTCGTGGTGGAAATTATGCATCGTCTCGAGGTGACCGAGATCGAGTCGAAGGAAATGGTCGATCGCACCCTCCATCGGGTCATTACCTTCGAGCCTGCGGAGTCGGCCGAGGAAGCCGGCCGGATCGTGAAGCGGCTGAAGCGGGGTTTCATGTGGCAGGGCCGGGTGCTGCGCGCGGAAGAAGTCGTCGCGAAGCGGTTTCATTAGTTTCACCCCGCGCCGTCGCCGGGGCAGAGGGGAGGAAAAGCCTCCCGCGAATTTGAAACGCCTGGGGCATGAAATCTGCATTTAGAGGCACGCAGTCCAGACCAGGGAATCCAGGAACCTTCAAACCACATGAGTAATCGCAAAGCAGTCGGAATCGATCTCGGGACCACTTTCTCCGCCGTCGCCCACATCGACGCCTACGGGAAACCGCAAATCATCCCCAATGCGGAAAGTGAGCGGATCACGCCTTCCGTCGTCCTCTTCGATGGCAGCACCGCCATTGTCGGCACGATCGCGAAGAACAACACTGTCGCGGAGCCGGAAAAGATCGTCGACTTCGTCAAGCGCGAGATCGGCAAGTCGAAGGAGCAGTTCCATCGCGAATTCAGCGGTCTCAATTATTCCGCCGAAGAACTCTCCGCGCTCATCCTGAAGAAGCTAAAATCGGACGCGGAAAAATATCTCAAGGTGCCGGTGACCGACGCGGTTATCACCGTGCCCGCCTATTTCAACGACTCCGAGCGCACGGCCACGATCACGGCCGGCCGGCTCGCGGGCTTGAACGTCCTGCAAATCATCAACGAACCGACGGCCGCCGCGCTCGCCTATGGCCTCGACAAACTGGACGATGACCAGACGGTTTTCGTCTTCGACCTTGGTGGCGGCACCTTCGACGTCACGCTTATGCGCATCACCGGTCATCGCCTTGAGATGGTGGCGACGAACGGCGACCACCGCCTCGGCGGCAAAGACTGGGACGACATCATCGTCAACCACGTCGCGGAAGAATTTGACCGCGCCCACGGGGAAAATCCGCTGCTCGACCTGCAGAGCTACCAGGACCTGCAAAGCCGCGCGCTGGCGGCGAAGATTCAGCTCTCGAGCCGCGATCGAACCACCATCGTGCACAGCCACAACGGCAAGAGCATCAAAATCGAGCTGACGCGCGAGCAGTTTGAAAAGATGACCTGGCACCTGGTCGAGAAGTGCAAGGCGATTTGCGAGATCGTCATGCGCGAGGCCAAGATGGAATGGTCGGAAGTCGACAAGATCCTGCTCGTCGGCGGCATGACCCGCATGCCGATGGTGCGCGGGATGATCGGCCAGCTCACCTCCGTCCCGCTGGCCGAGGACGTAAACCCCGATGAAGCGGTCGCGGTTGGCGCTGCCATCCAGGCGGTTTTGTCTCTCCTCGGCGAAGAGGACGTCACCGGCGTGAAGATGCTCCCCTCCGAGACTCGCCAGCAATTTTCTTCCCGCGAAGGCGGCCTCATCCAGGTGCGCAACATCACCTCGCACACCCTCGGGGTCGTGCTTTGGGACGAGGCGCACCTCGAGGAATACGTCTTCCCCATGATCAAGAAGATGACCGCGATGCCGGCGGTGGCGAAAAATTCCTTCGGGACCGCCACAGCCAACATGCAGCGTGCGATCGTGCGGATCGTGGAGGGCGAGAGCACGCTCCCGGGCGAGTGCACGCCGCTGGGGATTTGTGATGTCGAGCTGCCGCCATTCCTGCCGAAAGGCTCACCGGTGGAGCTGACCTACGAGTACAACGCCAACCAGGTCCTGGAAGTGGCAGTGGAAGCATGCGGGAATTGCGCCACGGTGTCGATCGAGCGCAAAACCGGACTTTCGGAGGCGGAACTCGATCGCGCCACAGCAGCGTTGGGGCAATTGAGCGTCGTCTGAGATGCTCCCCTCGGTTAGCTTTCCAATTCCGTTGCCGGACGATCCGCGCAAGTGGGATGGCTGGAGCCGCTATAATTCGTCCGACCCCTACGAGCGCCTCTGCCTCGATCCGCATACTAATCCAAGCGACGAGCTGATCGAGGAGCGTTTCCGCGAGCTCCTCTTGTGGTGGCAAAAAAAGCTTCCGCTCAAGAATCAGCCCAGTAATCCGCTCGCGCAGTTGTTGCGTTCCGGGCTGGATGAGTCGTCCCGCTACCTGACGGAGGCGCGGGTCGAACTGCTCAACCCGGAGCGCCGCCAACAGGTCGACCACGAGCTCGCGGCCAAGGCGGAGGAGCGGGCCATCGCCGAGTTCAATAAATACGTCACTTTTGCGCTGAACGACAAGACTCTCTCCCCGCAGGAGGAGGAGACACTGCGGGCCTTTGGCCGTCAGCACGGCCTCTCGGACGAGCGGATGCTGGGGTTGATTGAAGCCGCCTTGCAGAGCTGCGGCGGCGTGCGCGTGACACCGCCGGCTCCGGGCGTGGCTGCGGCAGGCGCGGAAAAGCCTGGGGCGGCCCTCGGTCCAGATGAGGATTTCCTGCGCATGCTGCGCCTGAGCGGCCTCGATGCCGACGACATGACCGACGACCAGCGCGACGCGTTTGTGAACATGGCGGAAAATCTCGGGATCGAACCGGGGGACGCGGAAGATTTGGTCGATCTTTACCTGGAAGAAATCGAGGCCAAATCCGCGCCGCCGCCGACCAAGCCGGTCCACGTCGTCGCACCCAAGGCGCCTGCGGCCGCGACCAACGGCGCCGGGCCCGCGAGCAATGGCGCCGGGCCCGCGTCCGTGGCGAAAAAGGCGGCCCCGATCGATGCCGCGGCCGAGCGGGCGCGCTTGCAGAATTTCACCAGCAGCATCGGGATCGAGCTGATGCTCGTGCCGTCGGGTGCTTTCCAGATGGGAAGTGACGCGGAGGAGGCTCAGCCTAACGAGCGACCGATCACGCCGGTCACACTCGGCCCCTATTATCTTTCCCGGCATCCGGTCACCAACGGGCAGTATGAATTGTTCGATCCCGGACACGTCCGGAAAAGAGCGCCTGCGGCAGGCGATCAACATCCGGTGGTTTACGTGAGCAGCACGGAGGCGATGAAATTTTGCCAGTGGCTCAGCTCGCGGGAGCGGCGGAAATATCGGCTCCCGACCGAAGCGGAATGGGAGCATGCCGCGCGCGGAACGGACGGGCGGATATATCCCTGGGGCAGCCAGGAAGGCCGCGGCGACCTGGCGAACTTCGCCGATCGCAACACCGTCTTCGCCTGGAGCGATCGCGAGATCGACGACGGCTTTGCCGAAAGCTCGCCGATCGGTTCCTTCCCGTTAGGCGCGAGCCCCTTTGGGATGGAGGACATGGCGGGCAACGTCTGGGAATGGTGCCTGGATTTTCTGGAATCTTATCGCGGCACCCCGAAGACGAACCCGCGCGGGGCGATCTCGGGGATGAAAAGGGTCTATCGCGGGGGGAGCTGGAAATCGCGTTTCAACAGCCTGCGGACGACGACTCGCGGCTCGAACCTGCCGAATTACGCCTGCAACGATCTCGGTTTCCGGGTCGTCTGCGAGTGCGAGTAGGGCCGAAAAACGCAGAGGACGCGGAGAGTTATCCGAGTTTTCAGTCCTCGGCGCTCCCAGCGTCCTCTGCGGTTAAGCAGGTCTGTGGAGGGCTCTTACGACGGATTGAAACGAAACTTCGCGCGGCCCCGTTTGGCGTTGGCTTTCGCCTTCCGACGGGTTTTTTGAGAAGGCGTTTCGAAGGCACGCAGGCGGCGCACTTCTTCCAAAATCCCTTCCGCGTCCAGCTTGTTTTTTAGCCGTTTCAAGGCCCGGTCTACCGGCTCACCTTTACGTACGATCACTTCTGGCATTGCGTTTTTTGCTCCTAATCTATTGAAATTTAACAAATCCGAACCCCATGGGGCGAGCGATCCTAAGGCTCCGCCCCCCCAGCGTCAACTGCGCGTTTAGGAGGAGGCTGCGGGCGTGGTCACCGCGGTTTTCTGGGTGACTTCCCGCCGCAAACTGCTGGTCGTCCCGCCCCGGAACCGTGTCCACCAGAGAACAATCGGCGAAGCGATGAAAACAGACGAGTAGGTTCCGACCAGGATACCGATCAAGATCGCGAGCGCGAAGTCCCGCAGCACCGCCCCGCCAAAAAGATAGAGGCAGAAGATTGGAATCAAAGTCGCCCCGCCGGTGAGCACGGTCCGCCCGAGGGTCTGGTTGATGCTTGCGTTCATGATCTGCTCCACCGTCCCACGCTTCCCGCTGGCCAGGCCTTCCCGGATGCGGTCGAAGACCACGATCGTGTCGTTAATGGAGTACCCGGCAATCGTCAGGATGGCGCCGACGAGGGTGAGGGTGAGCTCACGATCGAGCAGGGCAAAGATCCCGATGGTCATCAGGACGTCATGCAGCACCGCGAAAATCGCTCCGATGGCAAAGGAAAGCTCGAAGCGAAAAGTGACATAAATAAGGATTCCGAGCAGGCCGAGCACGAGCGCCCAAATGGAATTTCTAGCCAGCTCGCCGCCGACGAGGGCGCCGACGCGTTCGGAGCCCTCGGTCTTGAGGCCCGCGTCGGGCATTGCTTGGGCGAGCTGAGTCTGAATCGAATCACTCGTGTTAATGGGGCTGCGGATGCTGATGTAATTCGTGTCCGCCTGGAGCGACTGTTGAATGGAGGCGTCGGCGAGATTGAGCGGCTTGAGGGCCTGGCGCACCTGCCCGACCGAGATCGGCCGGCTCGTGCTCATGGTGAGGAGATCGCCGCCGCGGAAGTCGACGCCAAAGTTGCGCTCACCGCGAGCGATGAAAACGCCGGCACCGATCAAAAGCAGAACGATCGAGCCCACCATGGCGATGAAGCCGCGGCGCATGAAGTCGAAATTCTTGGGGGAAAAGAGTTGCCGCATCCGGATCTTTTCGACCCGGTTGGTATCGACCAGCCAGCCGGTAAAGCTCTTGCCAAAGATCAGCACCGCGAACATCGAGGACACGATTCCGAGGGTCAGGGAAATGGCGAATCCCTTCACCGGGCCGGTCGCTTTCCAGAACAGAATCACGGCGGTGATGACGGTCGTCACGTTCGCGTCCAAGATGGAGCTGAAGGCCTTGTCATAGCCGGCCTGCATGGCCGTTTTCAGCGATTTTCCGAGCGCAAGCTCTTCCCGCAGCCGCTCATAAATCAGAACGTTGGCGTCCACCGCCATGCCGATGGTGAGGATGATGCCCGCGATCCCGGGCAGGGTGAGGACGAAATTAAACATCGTCAGGGCACCGATGAGCAAGACGAGGTTGATCAGCAGCACGAGGTTGGCGACCAGCCCGAGCAGGCGGTAGTAGAATAGAACGCCGACCATCGTGATCAGCAGACCGACCAGGCCGGCCAGAACGCTGCTCCGGACCGAGTCGGCGCCCAGCGTCGGCGAGACACTGCGCTCTTCTTCGACGCTGACCGGCGTCTCCAAGGGATTCTCCAGCACGCTGGCGAGGCCGCGCGCTTCCTGTTCGCCGAAATTGCCTGTGATGATCGCGTCGCCGCCGTAAATCGCGGTGCGAATGCTCGGGGCCGATTGGATCACGTTGTCGAGCACGATGGCAAAACGATGGCCGACATTTGCCTCTGTGATCTGGCCAAATTTCTTCGCCCCTTCACCGTCGAATTTGAGCTGGACGGTCCAGCCATCATTCCCGTAGTAGGCGTTCGATCCGGTGACCCGGTCGCCGCCGAGATCGGCTTTCTTTTTGACCAGTAACCGCTCTTCGACGGGCTTTTCGCCCTCATTCCGCGGCTCCATTTTGTAAGTTTCGATCCGATATTCAGGCGGAATGACTTCAGTCCCGGCATCGATCGCCCGGAGGCGCGCGCCGTCATCCGGATAAACGAGCCGAAACTCCAGCTTCGCCACGCGCGAGAGCTGCTGCCGCGCTTCAATCACTTTCGCCGGATCGAGACCCGGGATTTGCACCAGGATCCGGTCCGTCCCGACCGGGCTGATCACCGGCTCGCCGCCACCGAAGTAATCGACCCGTTTCCGGATCACTTCGACCGCCTGTTCGAGGTTGTTTTGCGTCGGTGCGCGGTCGGCTTCGGCCGGGACGAGGCGAATCAAAAACGACGTGCCGCCCTGGATATCGAGGCCGAGCTGGATCTTTTTCTTCGGCGGCCAAATGGTCACCAGACTGAAAACCACCAGCATCCCCATCAGGAGGGTGGCGATGAGCCGCTTGCGCGGCCCGCTATCGGTCGCGAAATACCAGCCAAAGAGGACGAGCATCAAGAGCCCGATGACGAAAGTCAGCGCTGGGCTCATACTATTCCTTCAGCACGCTTGCGACGGCTGATTTCTCCATTTCGATTTTCACGTTGTCCGCCACTTTCACCGTCACGGTCGTGTCCTTGACGTTGGTGATCATGCCGTGAATGCCGGAGGCGGTTACGACCCGGTCGCCCGTTTTGAGGGCGGAGACGAGGGCCCGCAGTTCCTTCTGTCGCCGCATCTGGGGCCGGAAGAGGACAAAATACATAATGATAAAAATCAGAATGATGGGGATGAACGAGGCGAGCGGATTTGGAGCAGCGGCACCGGGAGCAGCCGGCGCGGCTTGAGCGAGAAGAGTCAGAAGCATCATGGATTAATTGGGTCTGCGTGGCAGCGGTGCGCGTTGCGCGCAACGAACCTGCCAAAGCGGCATTCCACTGAGCACAGTTGCAGCCCAAATGCAAGGTGCGGCACGCTAATGATCGGCGCCGAAGAGAGCGCCAACCGGGCGGAGGAGGGCCGGAATTTTACATGCCGGATGGGGATGTTAGGTTTTGGTCCATTGAATCAAAACCCGCCATTCCCAACGCCTGAAGAACTGCAGAGCAAGCTCTCCGAATTCATGAAATCGAACTTCGGGGACAAGGTTTCTTTCGCCAGCTTTGCCCAGCCCGATCGCGCCGAAGAAGGCGACGATGAAAAGCCGGCGCCGCAGAGCGGCGATCATTTCGTCTTCGATTTTCTCCCGCGCGACATCAAGGCCCATCTCGACCGCTTCGTCATCAAGCAGGACGAGGCGAAAAAAGTTCTCTCGATCGCGGTCTGCGATCACTACAACCACGTCAATTACATCCGCAAACTCGAGGCCGAAGATTCCCTCAAGGCCGAGGAAACCGAGTATGCGAAACAAAACGTCATCCTCGTCGGGCCCACTGGGGTCGGGAAAACCTACCTCATCAAGCACATCGCGGAGCTGATCAAAGTGCCCTTCGTCAAGGCGGACGCGACCAAGTTCAGCGAGACCGGCTACGTCGGCGGCGACGTCGAGGATCTCGTGAGGGAGCTTGTCCAGAAAGCCGACGGCGATGTGGCACTCGCGCAGTTTGGCATCATTTACATCGACGAAGTCGACAAACTGGCCGCCGCTTCTAATCTTGGAGGCGGGCGCGACGTCAGCGGGCGCGGGGTGCAGACGACGCTCCTCAAGCTGATGGAGGAAACCGAAGTGCCGCTGCGGAGCGCGAACGATTTGCAGGGACAGCTCCAGGCCGCTTTTGAATTCCAGAAGCGCGGCAAGTCAAAACGCGAAACGATCAGCACCCGGCACATTCTTTTTGTCGTCAGCGGCGCCTTCGAGCGCTTAAAGACACAGGTCTCGAAGCGTCTCGCCCAGGGCCAGATCGGGTTCAAGGCGGAGCCGGTCAAAGTGCTCGACAACGAAATTTTCCAATACGTCGGGACGCAGGACTTCGTCGAGTACGGGTTCGAGCCGGAGTTCATCGGTCGTCTCCCGGTGCGCGTCGTCTGCGAGGAACTGACCGCGGACGATCTTTACAAGATCATGAAGTTTTCCGAGGGCAGCATCCTGCGGCAGTACGAGCGCGCTTTCCGCGCTTACGGGATCGAGGTCAGTTTCGAGGATGAAGCGCTTCTGCTCATAGCGACTGCCGCCGCTCTCGAAAAAACCGGCGCCCGCGGCCTCCTCACCGTCTGGGAAAAACTTTTTCGCGATTACAAATACTACCTCGCCGGCTCCGGCCTCACCCAGTTGCGCGTGACCGAGGAACTGGTCCGCGAGCCGCGGTTCGTCCTCGAGCGCCTGATGGCGGAAGGCCAGCAGCACGAGAAGGAAAATCTCCGGCACGAGGCGAGGCAGTTTGCCAGCCAGTTCTCGGCCGAGCACGACGTCGCGTTCGAGTTTGACGATTCCGCGCTCAGCCGGCTGGTCGATCGCGCGGAGGCCGAACGCATGAAGATGCCCGATCTCTGCGCGCACCTCTTCAAGGATTTTCAGTTCGGCCTCAGCCTGATCAATAAGAACACGGGCAGGAAAAAATTTGTCCTCGATCAGGCGGCGATCGAAGCGCCGGATAAATTTCTGAGCGAACTCGTCTTGCAATCCTACGGCCCGGGCGGTGATCGTCCGGCGGAATGAAGCGGGCACTCCTCGGGACAATCTGGCTCGGCGCGGTTGCGGCCGCGCTCGGCATCGTCTTGCAGGTGAGCGGAGCGCTCGCCCGCCCCGCGGCAGCGCTGGCCCGGGCGCATCTTCTCCCGCCTAACGACCAAGCCGGTTTCGGAAGTTTTCTCCTCGCGATTTTGCTCAGTTTCGCGGTCGCGTGGACGATTTTGCAGGTCGCGGGCGCGGCCCGCCAGGCCGGCCTTTTCCTTCTCCTCCTCGCTGAGCTGATCGCCGCCGCCTGGATCCTGCACTCGATGGAAGTCTCCTTCGCGCCCCTGCCTTCGATTTGCGGCGCCATCGTGGCCGCTCTCCTCGCGCTTGGCTTGGACCTGACGGGCGCCAGCCGCCGTCGCCGGTCCGCCACCCGCGCCTTTTCCGGCCGGCTCGGCCAAAAGGGGGTCGATCACCTCACGGAAAGCGATCCGCTCGCCCTGGCCGAGCCCAGCGCGCGCGAGGCCAGTGCCGTTTTTTGCGAGATCGCGAACGAAGCCGAGTTGATTGACGATCTCCCGCCCGCGGCCTGCGCGGAGCTGACCGTGGAGTTCATCGATTGCGCGCGGAAATGTTTCCTGCGCGAAGGCGGCTATCTCCAGGCAGCCGATGGCGAAGGCATCCGCATCCTCTTCGGTTTTCCAAACCAAAGTCCGGGCCACGCCGCCGAAGCGGCGCGAGCGGCACTCGCGTTTCGCGATGAATTTCACGCCGCGGCCGCGGCCCGGCCGGAGTCGTTAGGCAAAGTCGACCTCCGGATCGGGATTAGTTCCGGGACGGTAATCTCCTCGCTCCCGGAGGATGCGGCGCGGGGCGATTTCATCATCGCGGGCGAGCCGTTTGAAGTGGCCCGGCGCCTGGCGCGCGCCAACCAGGTTTACGGCTCGGAAATTCTGCTCGGCCCGCGCACCTACAACGCCGCCGGGAAGGCAATTGTCGCCCGGCCGATCGATTTCCTGCGCAGCGCCGAGTTGCACGATCGGCTCGAGGTTTACGAGCTGCTCTCCCTTGCGGAAAAGGCCACCCCCGAGGAAATCGCGCGGCGCGACCGCTTCTGGACCGGGATCGTTTACTTTCGCGAGCGGCGCTGGAACGAAGCCTGGGCCGAATTCAAGCGCGCCCAGGCCGAGAGTCCCGCGCCCGACCGTCCGCTGCAATGGTATTTGCGCCGGCTCGAGCCCCTCTGCCTGCAAATGGCGACCGAGCCCACGCCGGTTGCGGAACCGCTTGTCCCGCTTTGAAACGGACCGAGTACCCGGTCGCCCTCCGCGACCTGATCACGCAATTGCGCCAGATGCCGGGGGTCGGTCCGCGTTCGGCCGAGCGCATCGCGCTCTGGATGGTGCAGGCGCGCGAGCAGCTGCCGGAAGGGATCGCGCGCGCCATCACCGAGACGCGGGCGGCGATTCATCCCTGCGTGCAATGCGGCTTTTTTGCGACCGCCGAGCTCTGTGAAATCTGCGCCGACGAGTCGCGCGCCCGCGAGCTGCTCTGCGTCGTGGAGCAGCCGACCGACATTCTCCCGCTGGAAAAGACGAGCGCGTTTCGTGGCCGTTACCATTCGTTAGGCGGGCGCATCTCGCCCCTCGACCGCGTCGCGCCGGAGGACCTGCGCATCGCGGCCCTCCTCGAGCGGGTGGAAAAGGAATCGCCTAACGAGATTATCTTCGCCCTCGCGGCCGACGTGGAAGGCGAGGCGACGACGAATTACCTGGTTGACCTGTTAAAGAAATATCCGGTCACGCTGAGCCGCATCGCGCACGGGCTGCCGGCCGGGGGCGGGCTCGAATCGGCCGACGAATTGACGCTCTACCGCGCCTTGTCCGGCCGCACGAAATTGTAGCGTGCGCTGTCCTCAGCGCACTCTACAAGGCATCCCGGCCGACCCTGTTCAAGGGTTGCGGCTCCAGCTTACCGTCGATCGCGGCGTGGCACCGGTAGACGGTCTTCGGCGAGTAGTTCGCGATGTAGCCGGTGAAGGTTTTGCCCGCCGTGACTCTGCCCAGGCTGACAACTTTTCCGTCGGCCTGAGTGATGACGACATAATCCGCCGCGTGATCTTCCTCGCGTGTGACACACCGGCCCTGGAAGCGGGCGGCGGGCTGATCTTTTTCCAGCGTGTCGAAGACCTGATCAACCCGCCAATGACCTTCCAGATCCTGTCCGGGTTGTGCCATCGGCGGCGATGGCCAGCCCACCAGGTTCGCTCCGGGCCAGGCAAACATATCAATCCCGCGCTGGCGATAGATCTCGGCGAGAGGCAGGACTCGATCCGCCGCCGATTCCGAGGTCCGGAAAAGCTGTTGCAGACTCCGTTCGTCCTTTACCCCGCAGACCAGGCGAAGGGCCGCATCTTCAGACGCTTTCCGCCACGCTGCGTAGACTGCTCCTGCTCGCAGCTGCGACGGAATGGTCCCGACTGCCAGCGCCAGCGCGACAAGGCCGAGCGTCTTCGAGTAAGCGCGCAGCCGCGGCCAGCAATAGAAGCTCAGGACCGGCAACGCCGCCCAGAGGAAAGGGCTCCAGAAGCTGTAGCGAGTCGCCAGCACCGTCCGTGGATTGATCGCCATCAGGCCGGAGCGCCCGATCACGATCAGCACCATCGATCCGAGGATGAAAATGGTGAGGCCGACGGCAACGGTCTCTGCCGGCTCGTTTGTTCGTGCTGAAAAATACCAGGCGATCAGACAGTAAACGGCCAGAGCCACTCCGAGCACGCCGATGATTCCCGCCACGAGGTAGATGGGTTGATTGACCTGGAAAAGCCAGCCGGAGCCGTAATCAATCCAGGGCGCACCCAGGACTTGGAAATAGCGGGCGATGATTTGCGGCAGGTCTGGCAGAATGTGAGAAAGTCCATCGCTGACGGCCGACTCCCCGTTGTTAGGCAGGAGGAGGAAGATGATGAAATTGACCACGCCCGCGACGGCCAAAGCGGCCGCGATTTTCCAGCCAAGGCGATAAAACAACGCCAGTAGGAGAAAAGCCGGCCAGGCCGCCATCCCGGTGCCGAAGCTGAAAGTGGCGACGATACCGGCCCCCAGCACACCCGCGAAAAGCCAGCGGCGGGTGCGCGCGGATTGTGTCGTTTGCAGCCGGCCCAACGCCAGGAATCCGAGCACGACCGCGCTCATCAGCAGCGAAGTCATGCAACTAAAGCCGCCGGACGCGGTGACATTGATTTTTCCCAGCCAGAGAGAGGCGAGCGTGTAGATGAGCCCGAAGGCCAGCCGCGGCACCAGCCCCAGGCTCGGGGAACGCCCCAGACTAACGAGGAGCAGACCCACCGTTGTCAGGGTAACGGCCTGGCCGGTCCAGAAGAGAAGCGTCTGGTTGTTCTGAAAAAAATAGAGGATCGGCAGCCAGAAAAGCGAGGGAAAGAAAGTCGGGTGATCGTTGTAGCGGTAGAGCGCATTGATCGGGAATGGGAATTCGAGATCGAGCGCATAGATGCGCCAGTAATCCTGGCGCGTGACCGAATAGCGGCCGTCATAGAGGAGCGCGAGCGCGTGGACGGCAAAGACGACGGTGGCTAGGATCAACCCGACGACAAGGATCGACCGGGCAATGCTCCGCGACCCCGAGGGCTGGCGCATTTCTCTGGAGAGATTTCGTTCCAAGGGTGGTTTTATCTCCTCGCGCCGCGGCAAAGTCAACGCACCGGGACGCCGCGGCTTCGGTAGGGCGCGACTCCGTCGAGTCGGGGGGCAACGCGAACATCGGCAACGCGCTCTACGGACGCGGGATCGATGAGGTGATCGCGCGGAGCAACAACAATCAGGGCCAATTCTCCTTTCCGGACCGCAACGGGAATGTCAGCGTGGTCCTGGGTTTCCTGGGCGAGACCCTGGAATCGTATCGCTACGACGCCTTCGGCTTGCCCACCTTCTACAGCGGCGCCGGCACCATGATCATGGAATCGGGGATCAGCAATGCGTTACTCTACACCGGTCGGGAATGGAACCAGACCTTCGGTCTTTACGAGTACCGCGCCCGTGGTTATGATCCCAAGCTCGGCCGCTTCCTGAGCGAAGACCCCATAGGCTTCGATGCCGGTGATTACAATTTGTATCGCTATGTCGGCAATGATCCACTCGATCGGACGGATCCGATGGGATTATTCGATGTCGGGTTCGAAGGTGCCGGAACCTTTGGAAGAAATGGTCCTACCAAAGACACCACCGGAAATGTTGCGTTGCGGGAGTATATCGCATCGCGTCGACAAGTGTTCGGGAGGAGCCAAGCGGGGCAACGACAGGCCTTGGCCGCAATAAGAGCAGCTTTAGCGAACAATCCTAAGGAACCGATTAACGTCACTGGCTACAGCCGTGGAGCAAGTGCAGCGAACAGTGTGGCCGCGGCGGCCGGCGCAGAGGGCATTTCCATTCATCACTTAACTCTCATCGATCCTGTAAGAATCTCGCTCACAAGTTTTCCACCCGGTCAGCCCGAGTCGTTAACCGTCCCGGGCAACGTCGAACGTGCGGATAACTACTTCCAAAGTAGCGGAGGACCATTTAAAGGAGGTCCCGCGGCGAATCCATCATCAACCGTGGTCAATCACGACGTATCTGGCCCTGGAGTTGATCACAACACAATCGTTGAAAAAGTTCTCCAAACGAAGCTCATTTATAACGGCTCGCTTATCCCGCAGCGGGTCACAGTGCAGAAGACGAGCAATTAATGAAAACGCTAAGACTGTTCACTTTCGCGGCCTTGGTTATCACATTCACTTCGTCAGCTATGGCGTCGGAGAAGGTTTTCTTCGGCCGGTGGCAACCGCCTACGTCATTGAAAAGCTTTTGGGACCCAATCCAAGAAAGCTGGTGGAACAGTGAAAGGTTAGCGAAGTACTGCAAAAGCTTTGCTAAACAATCCTCGTCCAAAGCGCTGATCGGAGATATCATTCTAGACCTTAAAAGAAACCCGTCTGTAGAGCGAATTTTCGTCTATACACTGTTGATCTTGAACTGGAATCACCAGGAAGCCTTGCGACTGTTGCAGCCATTTTACAAGTCAGACGACCCCGAGATCCGCAAAATAGTTGACGACTTTGTTGCTGATATCGAGGAGCAGCAGTCCGAGGAAGGTTCCGGGCCTGAGCCGGCGTTATCGCCCAAGGCTGCGATCGCGCCTGAAGACAAAAGTTAGCGCAGCTTTGCTGCATTGAATCAGCGAACGGCAAGCGAAGACCACCGGGAGCTTTGGGCGCGTCATGGCACATGCTTGGCACCGCTTGAGGCAGCGTCTTTCGGCGGCTGACCACGAGCTGACTGCACTCTTACAGCACACTGGCTGTTTGCTCGTTCCTTGCATGTTATGGAGGCCAGCCACCGTCTGCGCGGTGCGCACGGCCAGGCGCTCTCCATACTGGAGGCTTCCGCCTTCTCCATAAGCATCAGCCAGCATGATGTAGGAGTGGGTCTGCGCGCATCTGCGCCCAAAGCCCCGGGCGTCTTCGCCGGTCGCACCAGGTTGTAGCCGCAGTCGCGGGGCGCCTTACTCGAGCACGATCTCCGCGCCTTCGCGCGCCGCGCTCACGATCATGGGCGAGCCGGCGGCAGTCACCCGTGCTTCCGCGTGCGCGATCATCGCCAGCATCTTTTCGTCCTGGTGATCGGGATCGTGGTGGAAGAGGAAAAGATGTTTCACGCCGGCCCGCATCGCGAGCTCGACCGCGTCGTCGGCGCAGGTGTGACCCCAGCCGAGCCGGGCCGGGTATTCGGCCGCGTCATATTGCGTGTCGCCGATGACGACGTCGGCGCCACGGATGAACTCGATCACCTTTTCATCCTGCTGCCGCGCATAATCGAGACTGGGCGGCGACGTTTCGCCCGCGAGTTTCTGCCGCTCGATCTCGTGCCGCTCATAGGCTTCATGATCGGGCATGTAAACGATGTCGCCCTTCGGTGTGACCAGCCGGTAACCAAGACAGATGCCGGGATGATTGGCAAAGATCGTTCGCACTTCAACCACGCCGATTTTGCATTCCATCTCGCTCAATTCCTCAAAGGTGACGTGGCTCGCCATCTGGTTCAGCCCGACCGGAAAAAAAGCGCTTTGCATTTGCTCGAAAAGCGCGCCGCGCAAGCCGTGGACCGCGCCTTCGTAGCCGACGATCCGGACATTGACCTTTGGATTGTAGGCGGGGATGAAAAACGGAAAGCCCTGGATGTGGTCCCAGTGGGTGTGGGTGACCAGCATCGTGACCTGGAGCGGTTTGTCGCGGAACTCGCGCATGAGCGCCTGGCCGAGGGCGCGAATGCCGGAGCCGGCGTCGAGAATGATGACCTGATCGCCGACCCGGACTTCGACACAACTCGTGTTACCGCCGAACATCGCGGTTTGAAGGCCGGGTGTCGGAATGGAGCCGCGCACACCCCAGAAACGCACCACCGTCGGGCCGGTCGCGACCGGCGTGGTCGCGGTATCGTTAGGCAGATCCTCCTCGCATCGCTCGAGCGAAGCGAGCAGGTCGGCGGGAATGATCGGCTTCACCAGATATTCATCCGCGCCCGAGGCGAGCGCGGTATCGCGGTCGTTCGCGAAACGGCTTACCCCGGTGAGAAGAACGCGGGTTGATTTGAGCGGCGCCTGTTCGCGAATCTGCCGGCAAACCCTGAAGCCATTGCGCTTCGGCGTGCGCAGATCGCAAATGACCGCGGCCGGCCGGTTCTTCTCGATCAGCTCGAGCCCGGCTTCCCCATCTTCCGCCTCGAAGACGCGCCAGCCCTGGCCGGCAAGACATTGCGAAAGCAGCGCCCGGGAAAGCGCATCACTGTCGATCAGGACCAGCGTTTTCATGGCGCCGCCCCACTTGTCGTTAGGCGAATCCAGAAGCGGTTGCCGCCGGCCGGGACTGGCTCGCAGCCGATTTCGCCGCAATTCTCGACCACGATGCGGCAGAAATGGAGCCGCAAGGCGGTGGCGGACGAGGCCGCGTTGGCCGGGTCCCATTGCAGGAAAAGATTGGCGCAAATATCCGGCTCGAGCGCGGCGCCATTGTCCTCGAACTGCCAGAAAATCGTTTCTGCTTCCTCTTTCGCCCTAACGACGACGCATCCGCCCGCGGGCGTGCGCTCGAGCGCGGCCTCGAGCAGGTTGGCCACGACCCGTTCGAGATGGGCGGGATCGGTCGAAACCCGCGCGCTCCCGCGGCTGCTCGCGGGCGCCTCCAACCGGACGCCTTTCTCCGCGAAGAGGGGCGCAGCGGCTTCGAGGGCGCGACGGAGGACGGCGCCGGCGTCGGTTCCGTCATTCGTTAGGCCGGCCCGGCCGGAAACGCTCTGCAATTCCTCCTCGAAGACGCCGAGGATGCGGTGAATGAGCGTCTGCTGTTCCTGGGTGGCGCGGGTGGCGAGGCCGAGGAGCAGCTTGGTTCGCGGGCCGTTGTCTTCCAATTCGATCAGGCGGAGCGAGGTGATGATGTTGGCCAGGGCGGCGGTCATTTCATCTGCCACGCAATGGAGAAGGATTTCCTTTTTTTGGATCTCGGAATTGAGTCGCTGATGGGCGATGGCCGTTTCGCGCGCGCGTTGCAGGACCGACTTTTTGGCTTCGAACGCGGCGCCCAGGCGCTCGAGGAGGAGGATGGACTGGCCCTCCACGGTCATGGCGGTCGCTTCCAATTGCAGCTCCGCGCCCTGCGAGTCGCGCTCCACCCACGGGCCGGAGGTGGCGCGGGCGTCGCCCCCTTTGCCCCAGCATTCCTCGGCATCGA
>JALYQE010000193.1 GCA_030855965.1 Verrucomicrobiota bacterium
AGAAAAAGGCGATTGGCCAGGCACCGACCGACAATGTCGAAGCCTATAATTATTACCTGCGCGGTCGCGATTTTCTTTACCGCCATTCCAAGCGTTACTACGACCTCGCGCGGCGCATGTTCACAAAAGCGCTTGAGCTCGATCCAAACTACGGGCGGGCCTACGCAGGAATGGCGCTCTGCGATGGCCTGCTTTTGATGACTTACAAGGCCGATCTCTCAACCGAAGGAACTCTCGAGTTGGCGGACAAGGCGCTCGCCATGGAAAGCAACCTCGCCATCGCTCACACCGCCCGCGGCGTCGCGCTCACGATTGCGCACCGTTTCGAGGAAGCGAATCGCGAATTTGAACTGGGAATCGCATTGGCCCCCACCACCTTCGAGGTTCACTTCCTCTCCGCGCGGCCCTTCTTCACTCAGGGAAATATCGTGCGCGCCGTCGAGGCCTTGGAGCGGGCCGCGGAAATCGATCCGCTTGACTACAAAGCACCGGCGCTCGCCATTCACATGTACCGTTCCCTCCGACGCGCGAGCGATTGCACAGCAGCCGCCCGCAAAACCGTAGAGCTGGGAGAACAGGCGGCGGTCTCGAATCCGGAAGATCCTCGGCCTGCTGCCGCGGTCGCTCTCGCGCTCCTCGAACTCGGGGAAAAGGAGCAAGCCCGCGATTGGACGCGGCGAGCACAGGCCATCGAAAGTGAGGACATCGTCACGGTCTACAACATTGCCTGCATCTATAGCCATCTGGCAGAGCCGGAATCGGCTTGCGATTTGCTCGAAAAAGTGGTCCGCGAGAGTGGATCGTTGTTGCATGATTGGATCAAGAACGATTCCGACCTGGACGGAATTCGAGATCACCCACGCTTTCAAAAATTACTCGCACAGATCGGATGAGAAATCGCGAGAAGCGGCTTTAGTCTGGCTATGCTCATCGACACCCACGCCCACCTCGACTACCCGGATTTCGCCGCCGACTTCGACGACGTGCTGCAGCGGGCAACTGAAGCCGGCGTCACTCGAATTTTGACCATCGGAACGTCGATCGAAAGCAGCCGCCGGGCGGTCGAACTGGCAGAGAAATACCCGAACGTTTACGCCGTTGTTGGCGTCCATCCGAGTCACGCGGAAGAGGCGGAGGATGACGTCATCACGCCGCTGCGCGAACTGGCGAAAAGCCCGCGGGTCGCCGCCATCGGGGAGACCGGGCTCGACTATCATTACCTGCCGAGCGCGGCAATGGCGCAGCAGCGCACCACACAGGTCATCTCAAACACGCTGCAGGCGGAGACCGATGAGCAGATCGAGAGCGGCATCCACGACGGCGCGCTCAAGGGTAAACAGGCCAGCCTCTTTCAGCAGCAGCTCGATCTCGCGGCGGAGCTGAAACTGAACGTCGTGATTCACCAGCGCGACGCCTGGGACGACACCCTCGAGATTTTGCGCGAATATGGGCGCCAGGTGAGCGGCGTCTTTCATTGTTTCGGCGGCACGAAGGAACAGGCCGAGGAGGTGATCGCGCTCGGTCACCTGGTCTCTTTCACCGGGATTGTCACTTTCAAGAACGGCGCCCACGTCCGCGACCTCGCCGCCTCCCTGTCGTTAGGCGAGTTCATGGTCGAGACCGATTGCCCTTATCTGGCGCCAGAACCGTTTCGCGGAAAACGCTGCGAACCGGCCCACACCCGCCTGGTGGCGGAGAGCATCGCGGCCGCGAGGGGGATCACGGTCGAGGAGTTGGCCCGGGCGACGACCAAAACCGCCGAGGAATTTTTCCGACTGCACGGAGTATGAGCATCCGCATCAGCTTTTATCTTCGCTTTCTCGGGGCGGTCGCGCTCGTTTCGTTAGGCACGTCCTGCGAGACGGTCGATCGGCGGCATCAGGTTATCGTAAGCGTCCCGCAACAGCGCATGGCGTTGCTGAGGGATGGCGCTCCGCTGGCGACGTATCCGGTCTCGACCTCGAAGTTCGGGCTGGGCGATTTGCCGAACACGAGCTGGACACCGCTCGGCCGGCTCCAGATCGCGAAGAAAATCGGCGCCGGCGCACCCAGTGGCGCGGCTTTCAAGGATCGGCGGCCGACGGGCGAGGTCGTTCCGGTCGACGCGCCGGGACGCGATATCATCGTCTCCCGCATCCTCTGGTTACGCGGGGCGGAGCCGCAGAACGCCCGCGCCTTTGCGCGCTACATTTACATTCATGGCACGCCGGAGGAGCGAAATATCGGCCTGCCGGTGAGCTACGGCTGTGTGCGGATGCGCTCGAAGGACGTGATCGAGCTCTTCGATATCGTCGGCCAGGGGGCACAGGTCCAAATCGCAAACCAACCGCTCGAATCGCTCGTTCCGGGACTGACTCCAGTCACGGACCGGCTTGTCTCGACGCACAATTTCGCCCCGACGCAGATTCGTTAGGGCCTAACGCCTAACGTTTTCTCAGGGAAGTTGCCCGAGGTGCTTCTGCACCGTCGGCTTGGCGAGTAATTCCATGTCGGCGTCGACCATGATCTCGACCAGTTCGCGAAAACGCACTTTCGGTTCCCAATCGAGCAGCTTCTTCGCCTTGGCCGGATCGCCAATGAGGAGGTCGACCTCGGCGGGGCGCTCGTAGCGTTCGTCGTGCTTCACATATTGTTTCCAGTCGAGGTCGACGCGACCGAAAGCGATGTCGAGAAATTCGCGGATGGTGTGGCTCTCGTTCGTCGCGAGGACGAAATCGTCGCCCTCGTCATGTTGCAGGATGCGCCACATGCCCTCGACATATTCCGGGGCGTAGCCCCAGTCGCGCTTGGCGTCGAGATTGCCGAGGAAGAGTTCCTTTTGCAGGCCGTGCTTAATCGCTGCTACCGCGCGGGTGATTTTGCGCGTCACAAAGGTCTCACCGCGGCGCGGGCTCTCGTGGTTGAAGAGGATGCCGTTGCTCGCGCAAAGGCCGTAGCTTTCGCGGTAGTTCACCGTCGCCCAATAAGCAAAAACCTTCGCCACGCCATACGGGCTGCGCGGCCAGAACGGCGTCGTCTCGACCTGCGGAACCTCCTGTACTTTGCCGAACATTTCGCTGCTCGAAGCCTGGTAAAAACGCGAGCGGATTCCGGTTTCGCGAATCGCTTCCAGAATGCGAATCGTGCCCAGGCCGGTGACGTCGGAGGTGTACTCGGGGATGTCGAAGCTGACCCGCACATGGCTCTGCGCGGCGAGGTGGTAAATTTCGTCCGGCTTCAGCTCGTAAATCAATTTCACCAGGTTGACCGAGTCGCTCAGGTCGCCGTAGTGCAGAAACATCCGCACGCCGTTGATGTGCGGATCGGCATAAAGATGGTCGATGCGCGCGGTGTTAAAGGTGCTGGCGCGCCGGATGATGCCGTGAACTTCGTAGCCCTTTTCGAGCAGCAGGTCCGCCAAGTAGCTGCCATCCTGTCCGGTGATGCCAGTAATGAGTGCTTTCTTCATGCGCGCCTCGCTCTAGAGCAAACCCCGTACTCCGGCAAACATTTTAGCCGGCGGCAGCGGCCGTGCCCGCGAGCACGGTCCGTTGTGCCGCGATCAAGTCGGCTATTCCTTTTCTGCCTAACGACAGCATTTCGAGGAGCTCCTCATGGGAAAATGTTGCCTCCTCACCCGCACCCTGTATTTCCACGAGGGCACCGTCCTCGGTTGCGACCAGGTTGAGGTCCACCGTCACCGCCTTGTCTTCCTCGTAGTTCAAATCGAGCACCGGAACGCCCTCGATCACGCCCACACTGACGGCGGCGACCAGTTTCTTGATCGGCAACTCGGTAACCTTCTTTTCTTCGACCAAGCGCCGGCAAGCAACCGAAACCGCCAGGCTCGCACCCGTGATTGCCGCCGTCCGGGTCCCGCCGTCGGCTTGGAGCACGTCGCAATCGACCCAAATCGTCCGCGGGCCAAGTTTTTCCAAATCGACCACCGCGCGCATGGAACGGCCGATCAGCCTTTGAATTTCGCTGCTGCGTCCGTCGAGGCGGCCCTTCGCGATGTCGCGAGGTTTGCGGGTGAGGGTGGAATAGGGAAGCATCGAATATTCCGCCGTCAGCCAGCCCCCGCTGACCTTCTGATCTTTCATCCAGCGCGGAACGGACTCCTCGATCATGACGCCACAGAGGACACGGGTGTTTCCGAATGAAACCAAGACGGATCCGCTGGCGTGGGGGGCGATTCCGAGTTCGAAACGCAACGGCCGCAATTCATCGGGGCGACGGCTCTCGAGGCGATTCATTCTGCCCAAACTAGATGAAGTCGCCTTCGGCGCTATCGTTAAATCGGCTTGCGCAATTCGAGCTCGGAGAAGGCGAAATGCAGGGCCTGCAGGCGGAAACGGCGCGCTCTTCCCCGTCGCGCGGGGCGGGGTGGACGCGAGAGCGGGGCCTCTAAATTGCAAATTTTCTAAAAAAAGTTGCGGTTGTGAGTTGACGAGTCGCGGGAGTGGGATATTTTCGCCATCCCGCATGACGCGGGGCTTCTTCAGTCGCGAGACCGAGGAAGCTTAGTTCTCGCAAATTTTGGGACTGCAAATTGAACTCAATTTTGTCCCGGCATGATGATCGGAAACGAAAATTATCGTCGGCGCCGAAGTTGAGTTTTTTGTCGCCCGGAAGTTGCGCAGAGCCGCTGGTTCTTTGAAATCTACATACAGGGTAGTAAATACAACTTTTTAGAGCTGAGTCTGAATCTTAATGAGCTCTGGTCTTCGGATCGGAGCGGAGAGTTTCAGTTATCAAAGATCTCTGGTCCCGCAAGGGATCGGAACAGATTGATCAAGCTACAAAGAGCACATAATGGATGCCTTGGTGCCAATAGGCGATGAAGGACGTGGCTAACTGCGATAAGCCTCGGAGAGCGGTAAACACGCTTTGACCCGGGGATTTCCG
>JALYQE010000235.1 GCA_030855965.1 Verrucomicrobiota bacterium
GCGAAAAGATCGCCCCCGATCCCGTTCGAGACCGGCTCCATCAGGCCGAGAGCGGCATTGGCGGCGATTGCGGCATCGACCGCGCTCCCGCCGCGTTGCAGTATCTCGATCCCCACCTGCGTCGCCAGCGGCACGCTCGTGCAAACCATCCCATGCCGCGCCAGCACCTCCGAGCGGGTGGCAAAACTCTCCCCCGTCACGCGATCGATCTGCGCCCGCGCGGGATTGGCAACGAGGAATATGGACGCGGCGAAGAGAAGGCGGATACGCATCGGCGAAGCTACGATTCCAAAACAGCCGCGCAATGTCGTAAACGACGTCCACTCCGCCCCGAAAACTGTCCGCACGATATTCGGGGGAGCGCACGCGCCCTCGCCGTCACGGACTTTCACTCCGACGATCCCACCTTGTCCCACCATGCCCGCCAGCGTAAAACTTTCCCGCATGCACCAGCCGGCCGAGACCGCTTCGCCTAACGGCTCGCGCCTGCTCAGCCCCGGCGTGCTCAACATGCTGGTGGCGACGCTCGCCTTCGCCACCATGAACGTTTTCGTGAAGCAACTCGATCGCATCCCGGCGATGGAGATCGTTTTCTTCCGCTGCCTCGTCTCGGGGATGATCTGCGGCGTCGAGATCGCGCGCCGGCGGCTCGACTGGAAAGGGAACAACCACACCCTGCTCATCGCGCGCGGCACCTTCGGCACGCTCGCCCTCTTCGCCTTCTTCGTCACGGTGCAGAACATGCATCTCGCGACCGCGGTCACGATCCAATATTTGTCTCCGATTTTCACCGCGCTCATCGGCGTCTTCGTCCTGCGCGAGATGGTGCCGGCGCGGCAATGGTTCTTCTACGCGATCGCCTTCGCCGGCGTCTTCGTGCTCAAGGGCTTCGACTCGCAGGTTTCGATGTTTTACCTGCTTCTCGGCATCGGCTCCGCCCTCTGCTCCGGCATCGCCTACAATCTCGTGCGCCGGCTCCGTGAGCGCGAGGACCCGATCGTCGTCGTGCTCCATTTCCAGCTCGTCGGCATCGCGGCCGGGTTTGTCTTCATTCTTTTCCAATGGCGGATGCCGTTGCCGTGGGAGTGGTTCTGCCTCCTCATTAGCGGCGTCCTCACCCAAGTCGGCCAGATTTGCCTAACGAAAGCGCTCCAGTCCGAACGCATCGCGAAGGTAGCGGTGCTGAATTACATCGGCCTCGTCTATGCTCTCATCTTCAGCGTCACCATTTTCGGCGAAAGTTACACCGCGCAGACCGTGATCGGCATTTCGATGGTCGTGACTGGTATCCTCCTTGCGGTCCTCTACGGAAAACCGAAACCGCCGGAAGTGATCGAGGAGACGGAAACGGCGGTCGTTTGATGTCAGCAATGCCGTAACCGGACCCGGGGACGCTCCCAACATTATTAAGATCATAGGGCGACAGAGCGGCGCTCTCGAGATTGCTTTCAAAGCAATGGCGAAACGCCGGATAGATTGACTGCAACTATGTCACGTCCCCCTAGATGGTCGCGCCAACGGCAAGTAGCTCCACTTCCGCGCCGGGCTCATCCGGGTTGCGATTGAACTGGAGGTCGTAGAGGCGACGATAGTAGCCGGATTCTTCGAGGAGTTCGGCGTGGGTGCCGATTTCTTTGATCCGGCCCTTTTCCATCACCACGATCTGGTCGGCGGAAAGAATGGTGGAGAGCCGATGCGCGATCGCGATCACGGTGCGGCCCTTGGCCAGTCGTTCCAGGGCAAGCTGAATCTGCTGTTCCGATTCCGAATCGAGCGCCGAAGTCGCCTCGTCGAGGAGCAGGATCGGCGCGTTCTTGAGCAGGGCGCGGGCGATAGCGAGACGCTGTTGTTGTCCGCCAGAAAGGAGGCAGCCCTTGTCGCCGATAACGGTCTGGTAGCCGTTAGGCTGCTCCATGATGAAGTCGTGGGCGTAGGCGGTCTGGGCGGCGGCGTAGATTTCCTCTTCCGTCGCATTCAACCGGCCGAACTGGATATTTTTCAGGATCGTATCGTGAAAGAGGAAGGTTTCCTGCGACACCAGGCCGATCTGCTGCCGCAACGATTTCTGCGTGATGGAGGTCAGGTCGCGGCCATCGATCCGGATCACGCCGGTCGTTGGATCGTAGAGGCGCAGGATGAGAGAAAGGATGGTGCTCTTGCCCGCGCCGCTTGCACCGACCAAGGCGTAGCTTTTCCCAGGCTCGATCTTGAGGCTGAAATCTCTCAGGGCGTCTTCTACTCCGCTGGCGTAGCGAAACGTGACGTGCTCCAGCTCCAGCGCGCCTTGGGAGTGGGGGAGGACGACGGCATCGGGCCGGTCCTCCACACTCGACGCGGAATCCATGATGCGAAAAATTTCCACCGTCGCCTGGATCGAACGCTGCATCATGATGTGCATACGGCTGAGCGTCTTGATCGGATCGTAGAGCAGGAAAATACCGGCGATCAGCGCCATGAACTTCGCGGCCGGCAGGTGCGCGAAATAAACATAAAGCAGGGCAAAGCCGACCCCGATCGCGGCAATCGACTCGACCAGAGGCGAGATCGCTTCCATCGAGCGCGTGATGCGCATCATGTTATCGAACTGAATCCGATTGCTGCGCCGGAAGGATTTTTCCTGATGCTCCTCGCGGGCGAACGATTTGACGACCCGGATGCCCGCGAACGTCTCCTGCATGGTCACGACCATCTGGCCCATTTCTTCCTGCTCGCCTTTGACCGCTTTGCGGACCCGTTTCCCGTACATGCTAAGGGGCACGAGGCAGCTCGGGAAAAGCACGAGGGTCACGATGGTGAATTTCCAATCCATGTAGAGCAGCACGGCAACGCCCATGATAATGGCGATCGGTTGCTTGAAGAGGTCGCTGCTGAGACTGGAGAGAGCGGTCTGCATCATGCGGGTGTCGTTCGTGATCCGCGACATGAGGAAGCCGGACTGCATCTTGTTAAAGAAATCCATCGAGTGGCTCAGCATCTTGCCGAAGAGCTGGGTCCGGATGTCGGTCAGGACTTTCGCGCTCACCCACGTGGTGTAATAAGCGTTGCAGTAGCCGCAGACGCTGCGCGCGATCATGACCGCGGGGATGGCGAGGCAAATCAGGATGAGGGAATTAATCGGCGGGCCCTTCTCCAGGAGTTCCGGATTCGCCGCGAGCATGGAAGGCGCAGGCGTGGCGCCCTGGAAAACGACCCCGGCCACTTTCGCCAGCACCAGTGGCATGAGGGATTGAATACCGCCGGCGAGAAAGCCAAAGGCGATCCCGAGCATGAGCCGCCCCTTGTAGGGCCCGGCGTAGGAAAAGAGCCGCCGGTACGGAACCCACCCGATCTTGAGAAGGGTCCAGAAAGACTGCTTTGGCTTCGGGGTCTTTTTCTCGCTCATGCGACAGGCGCTGCCGCAGCCGACAGCAGCGTCTGCATAGCATCGATCACCGCTTCCGTCGAGATTTCCTTCATCGGGCGAGGGGGCTGTTTGGGCAGGAAATCGGTCATCGGTGAAGGGTAACCAGCCCGCAAAATCACCGCCGGCGTCGTCCGCGGGCGCCAGTGGAAAGGATTCGTCGGACCAAAAAGAGCGACCTGCGGCGTGCCGAGCGCGGCCGCGAGGTGCACCGGCGCGGAATCAATCGTAACCAGCAGCCGGGCCCGTTGCAGCAGCGCGCCGAGCGAGAGGAGGTCGAGCTGGCCCGAGAGATCGACGATCGGATGCCGGAGGTGCGCTTTGATCTGCGCGATGTGCTCCTGTTCCATCCGCGACCGGGCGCCGGTCAGGACGCAGCGCAGCCGCCCTTCCGCGGAAATCCGGTCCGCCAGCTCCGCCCAGCGCTGCGCGACCCAGAATTTCTCCGCCCGCGCGGACCCGGGATGCAGAACCACGAACTCGTCTCCGATTTCGCCCTGCGTGATCACCTTCGCCGCCCTCGTCTGCGCGCCGGCGGGCAGCTCGAGGCGCAAGTCGCGCGAGGCGTGGTGCACCCCGAGCGGTGCGAGGAGGGCGAGGTGATGATCGATCGTGTGCACAAACCGCACCTGCGGCGGGACAAACTCGTTGTAGCTCAACTGCCGGAGCGGTTCGCGCCGGATGGTGTCGTAGGTGATCCGGCGCGCCGCGCCGGAGAGCACGGTGAGAAA
>JALYQE010000250.1 GCA_030855965.1 Verrucomicrobiota bacterium
CCAATCGCAACCAGACCGGCAACCTTTTCGGCATTTCCACTCTCGTCGTGCTCGGCTGCATGCAGGACGATTTCCGGCGTGGCCACAAACGCTGGCTTCTCTGGCTCTTCGGGGTCGGCGTGCTCACGGCCGCGCTCATCCTCGCTTTTTCCCGGGCCGGGATTCTGATCCTGATCGTCGGCGTCACGGCCTGGCTGGTGCGGCTGGCCTTTCGCAAATGGTCGGGCGGGGGGATCGCGATCGCGATTTCCGCCATGCTCACGCTCCTCGCCGGGCTCCTCATTTTCGGCGGGGAAACAATCGCGCGTTTTCGTCCGGCGCTCGGCAGCTCGGATTCGATTCCTTCCGACTATCGCTGGCTCATTTTTCGCGATGCCTGGGTGATGATCCAGGCCTCGCCCTGGTCCGGTCTCGGGCTGGGAAATTTCGAGAGTGTTTTTGCGCTTTATCGGGATGCTTCGCGCGGTGTGACCCGCTCGCTCCATCCCGAAAGCGACTGGTTTTGGGTCGCAGCCGAGATGGGCTGGCCGGCGCTGGTCTTGCTTCTGGCCGGTGCACTGATTTTCGTTAGGCGAGCGTTCCCCCTGCGCGAAGGGACAAACCAGCGCGTGCGTTACACCGCGCTGGTCGGTGCGGTGCTTTTTTTGCTCCACGGTTTCGTCGACGTTTCCGGGCACCGCCTCGGGAGTTTTCTTGCCGGCACTTTCCTCCTCGGGCTGGCGCAGTTTCGCCCGCTCTCCTCCACTCCGCGGCGCTGGCCGCCGATTCTTTTTCGTTTCCTTGGGCTCCTCTTGGCATTGGTCAGCTTGGCCTGGTTTTTCGGCTGGCGCCGAGGCCTGCCGGTGCCGGGTCGCCTCGGGGTGGATAATGCCAAAAAAGCCGCGGTCGTGGCCAATCGCGGGTACCGCTTTGCCGACGCCATCGTCCTGCTCGATCGCAGCCTGGAGTGGGCGCCGCTCGACTGGCAACTCTACTTCCTCCGCGCCGTCGCCCGCGTCGGCCAGCGCGAGACTCCGGCGCTGGCGCTGGCGGATTTTCGGCGCGCGCGTTTCCTCGAGCCGAACGCCTACCATTTGCCTTTTGAGGAAGGGAAAGCCTGGCTCGGCTGGCAACCGACTCTCGCCATCACCGCCTGGCGCGAAGCCTTGCAGCGCCGCGGCGCCGAGGAAGCGGGAATTTATTCTCTCATGCTGGCCGACGCGGCGAACTACGACACTCGCGTGCACGAGGCGCTGCGCGAGTTCGCGCAGAATCGTCCCGGGCTGACGATCAAGTTGCTCGAGGTCGCAACCCGCCCGCAATTTGAAGCCGTCCTGCACGAGCTGCTGTCGGCCGATCCTGAGCTGCGGCAATTCACGCCTGCGCAAAAGCAGCGCTTCTTCGAGCTCTGGTCGCAGCGCGATCCGCTCGACGAACTGCTGCGCAATGTCCAGACCCATCCCGAGTGGCTCGAGTTTGCCTGGCCAGGGGTGGCCCGCCACCATGCGGGCCAGCGCCAATTTGAGGAAGCCTGGCAACTCGTTAGGCGTTATGCCGGGCCGCCCACGCTGCCGGGACATGCGCCCGGCCAGTCGATCGCGCAACTGCAGCAAAAGCTCTTCCGCAGCCCGGGTGACTACGCGGCGGGCTTCGCGCTCTATCGCGCGCAAATGGATGCGGGCAAGACGGACGACGCCCGCGATACCCTGCGGCATTTCACCGTGCGCCCGGACGCGCCTGCCTATTTTTATTTTCTGCAGGCGGAAGCCTGGGCGGCAAAGGAAAATTGGGAGCGCGCCTGGCAATCCTGGCAGGCCTACCAGTCGAAGCTACACCTCCGCTGATCTAGTCGTCGTCGCTGGCCGTTCGGAACTCGGCGACGATCGGGAAATGGTCGGAGAGAAATTTCGGCGAACGACTATCGGAGAATTGTTTTTCCTCCAGGCCGAGCGCCTTGTCGGAGAGGCTGCGGTAACTTCCGCCGACATACTCTTTCTCGGTCGCGCGCGCGATGGCGTAGCCATCCAGCTTGCTGCGATGGAAGCCGCCTTTGAAAAACCCGAGATGCGTCGGGGCCTTGTCTTCGCTGGAGATAAAGCGCAGTTCCCGATGACGATCGAGCGTGGCGAAATTTTTCTCGTCATCGCTCTCGCCCGCGGCGGCCTGCCCGGCGGGCGTCATGTTGTAATCCCCGACGAGGAGAATATCTTTCTCCGCACCGCCGGAGGTGAGGTCATGCAACCGGTCGGCGATGACCCGGCATTGCCGGTCGCGCATTTCGAGCGGCGAAGCGGAAAGGGTCTTGGAGGCCCGCTTCGATTTGAGATGGACGCCGACGAGGTAAAAATCGAACCGGTCGATCCGCGCTTTCGCGAGCAGGGCTTTGCGGGCCGTCTGTTCCTCGGGGTCGTCGCCGTCGATGAGATCATTGGACGATTCGATCAACTCCGCGTCTTTCATTTCGACGCCCGGGCGTTTCAAAATCGAGATGAGCTGCACCACTTCGGAGCCCTGTGGCGGCACGGGCACGGCGACCAATTCGAAACCATTTTTCGTCGCCGCCTTGGCGATCTCGTCGGCGGCGCTCGCCGGCCAGACTTCCTCGAGCACGATAATGTCGGGCTTGATCTTGTGCGCGATCACTTCGCCGAGCCGCTCGATCCGATCCGGTGGGAACGGGGTGGCGCCGGTGGCGCTGCGGCCACAGGCGACGTTCCAGGCGGCGACCCGCGCGGGCGGGGCATCCGCGGCATGGAGCGAGAGGATGGATGCGCTGCTCGCGACGAGCAGGCAGAGACTGGCGGCTTTCATTCCAGAGTGCATAAGGGCGAGTCAGATTTACCCGGTTCCCGCGGCCGGACAAGAAGGCAAACGTGCCGGAGCGAATCGTGCGCCTGGCCCATTTCGTTAGGTCAAGGCCGGCACTTTCATTTCGCTGGCGGCGGCGCGGCTGCCGCGTGTAATAATCCGCCGTGCTCTGGTCGTCCACGCTGGCCCAATCATGAAAGACCCGGAGAGTGCGGTGGCTCACCCCTCTTTTGCCGAAGCCTTTCGCTTCTGGCTCAAGCTCGGATTCATTTCCTTCGGCGGCCCGACCGGTCAGATCGCGATCATGCAGACCGAGCTGGTCGAAAAAAAACGCTGGATCAGCCAGGCTCGGTTCCTCCATGCGCTCAATTATTGCATGCTCCTGCCGGGGCCGGAGGCGCAGCAGCTCGCGACCTACATCGGCTGGTTGCTCCACCGAACCTGGGGCGGCGTCGTCGCCGGCGCTTTCTTCGTCATCCCTTCGATTTTCATTCTTTGGGGGCTGAGTTTCGTCTACGCCGCCTACGGCAATTTGCCCTGGATCGCCGCCATCTTTTATGGCCTGAAACCGGCCGTGCTCGGGATTGTCGCCGTCGCAGTTATTCGGATTGGCCGCAAGGCGCTCAAGAACGAGGTCATGTGGATCCTCGCTGGGCTCGCCTTTGTCGCGATCTACTTTTTCCAGGTGCCGTTCCCGGTCATCATCCTCAGCGCCGGACTGATCGGGCTGCTCGGCGGGCAGTTTTGGCGTTCGAAATTCGATGTCGTGCGCGGGCACGGGAAGCCGGGGAGCAGCTCCGTCCTGGACGACGAAACCGCCTCGCCTTTCCACACTCAGCCGGGGCTCGCCCGCGCCCTGAAAGTCACCGCCGTCTGGCTGACGCTCTGGTTCACGCCCCTCCTGGCCGTCGGCTTTTCGTTAGGCTGGAATCATACGCTTTTCCAGGAAGGCATTTTTTTCAGCAAGGCCGCGGTTGTCACTTTCGGGGGCGCCTACGCCGTCCTGCCTTACGTCTCGCAACAGGCGCTCTCGCATTACGGCTGGCTCCAGCCCGGGCAGATGATGGACGGACTCGGCCTGGCGGAGACGACGCCGGGCCCGCTCATCATGGTTCTGCAATTCGTCGGGTTCATGGGCGGCTGGCAGCATCCGCAGGGCTTGTCGCCGTTGCTCGCGGCCACGCTCGGCGCCTTGCTCACCACCTGGGTCACCTTCACGCCCTGCTTTCTCTGGATTTTCCTCGGCGGACCCTACATCGAGAAACTGCGCGGCAACGTCCGCCTCACCGCAGCTCTTTCCGCGATCACCGCCGCGGTCGTTGGAGTCGTTTTGAATCTCGCCGTTTGGTTTGCGCTGCACGCGTTGTTTCCGGGTGATCGCGGGATCGATTGGTTCGCCCTTGCCTTGAGCGTGGGAGCCTTCATCGGGATGCTGTGCTGGAAATGGGACGTGATCATCGTCGTTATCGGGAGTGGTTTGCTTGGGCTGCTTTACAAAGTGGCCTTTGCCTAGGGCGCGGTTCTCATCCAACAGGAAATCGCGCTTGCGCTATTCCGGCGCGGGGGCTAACACGCTTCCATGCGACTGGATTTTCTTGGTGGCACGACCTCGCTCCGGCGCAGGTTTTCCGCCTTGGGAATGATGGCCGCGTTTCTCTTTGCCATCGCGCTTTCCGATTCTCCCCGGCTCCACGAAGCCCTCCACAAATCGAGCGGCGACCATGTCTGCGCGGTCACGCTCGTGTCGGCGGGCGCCTGTGATCATCTGGCGGGGAGCACTCCGGCGGTGGCGCCGGGCGCGTTCCGCTGGGCCCCGATTCTCTTTCCTTCATCGCTCCAGTCCCTCGCCCGCGGGTTGGAATTTTCCCGGCTCGAACACGCGCCGCCCGCTCTCTCCTAAGCGCAGCGTCCGCCGCCTCGAAGCGGTAAAACGCTTCCTCGGAGCGCTCGTCTGCGCAGACGCAGCCACATGCGGACTTCACCTGTCGTGAAGCGCCGCCGGCCTGTCCTGCAATTTCGATTTCACAAACTTAGGAGAATTTCAGATGAAAACTTTTACCGCACTTTCGCTCGCGCTGGTCGTCAGCACCGGATTCGCGAGCGCCCAGGATGCTGTCGCCCCAAGCGTCAGCCCCACCCCTGCCGGCGTGGCCGAGCACGACCGCGTTATCGTCAGCACCACGCCCCTCGGCGGCGATTTATTTGATCAAACCCAGTCCGTCACTGTCCTTTCCGGCGAAGAATTGAAGCTGCGCCTCGAGCCGACGCTCGGCGAAACGCTCAGCCGCGAGCCGGGTGTGAGCTCGACCTATTTCGGACCGGGCGCGAGCCGGCCCGTTATCCGCGGCTTGGGCGACGATCGCATTCGCGTCCTGCAAAATGGCGTAACCACGATCGACGTTTCCAACGTGAGCCCGGATCACGCGGTCTCGACCGAGCCGCTCACGATTAAGGCGATCGACGTGGTGCGTGGTCCGGCCTCGTTGCTCTACGGACCGAATACAGTCGGCGGCGTGGTCAACGTGATCGATAATCGCATTCCGACAGAAAAGTTGCAGCGCCCGATCGAAGGAAAGGCGGAAGGACGCTTCGGCACCGCGGACGAGGAGCGCTCCGGGGCGGGCGTCTTCGAGTTCGGGCTCGGCCCGATTGTCGTGCATCTCGACGGCTTCAAACGCGAGACGGATGACGTCGAGATTCCTGGCTTCGCGCGTTCTGAGCGGTTGCGGCGGCTGGACCCTCTGCCGCCGGGCGAGGTGGAAGCGCGCGGCACGCTGCCGAATAGTTTCACGGAGAGCGAAGGCGGCGCGGTCGGAGCCTCGTATGTGTGGGACAAAGGCTACATCGGCGCGGCTTTTTCGGGAATCGATTCGCGCTACGGGACGGTCGCGGAGGAGGAAGTGACGATCGGACTGGAGCAGCGGCGCTGGGATGTGCGCGGCGCCTTCAACCAACCGTTCACGCCGATCAAGGCGGTTAACTACAAGTTCAGCTACTCGGATTACACCCACACGGAGTTCGAAGGGCCGGAGGTCAGTACGGTGTTCGCGATCGATGGTTACGATGCGCGGCTGGAAGTCTTGCATGAGAAACTCGGCCCGCTCGAAGGCGCGCTTGGTTATCAAGGGCAGTTGACCAACTTCTCCGCGCTCGGCGCGGAGGCCTTCCTCCCGGCGGTCGAGACGCTGTCGAACGCGGTGTTTATTTTCGAAGAAATCGCGCTCGAACCGGTGCGCCTGCAATTCGGCGCGCGCTACGATCGCCAGAGTAACGAGACCGATGCGAACCCCGCCTTCGGGCCCAGTCTTTCGCGCGACTTCGACGCCTTCAGCGGCTCGGCCGGCATCGTTTACACGCCGGTCGACCCGTATGTGATCGCGTTCTCGGTCGCCTATACGCAACGGCCGCCGACGTACGTCGAGCT
>JALYQE010000354.1 GCA_030855965.1 Verrucomicrobiota bacterium
GCGGCGGCGCCCGGCAGGTCGTTGTTCTTGGCGCAGGCTTCGACGGGTGCGCGCTGCAGTGGGCGGGTGAATTTCCGCAGGCAAATTTTTGGGAGATCGATCATCCCGCGACGCAGCGTTGGAAAGCGCAGGTGCTGGGCAGCGCTGATGCGCGCCGCCTTCATCTGGTCCCGGCGGACCTGAGCGCAGGTGTCCTGCCCGGGGAGGCGCTGCGAGGGAGCGATTTCGATTCCAAGGCGGTCAGTTTTTGGATCGCCGAAGGCCTTCTGATGTATTTCTCTGAGTCGGTGGTCCAATCCTTGATCGGAGCGATCAGCAACCTAACGAATGCGGGAAGTGGCCTGGCTTTTTCTTTCATGGAAAAACGCGACGACGGTCGCATTCGCTTCCGGGAACAAAGCCCGCTGGTGAACTGGTGGTTGGGGCGCCGGGGTGAGCCGTTTCTCTGGTCCGCTTCGCGCGATGAAGTCAGAGAGCTGCTCCATTCGTGGAAAGACGTCACTTTTTTCGACGACAAAGATCTGCGCGCCCTGGGTCAACTCGAGGCCGACGTTCCGCTTGCCGCCGGCGAAATCATCTGTTTCGCCACTCGTTAGGCCAACCAATCTCGATCATGCCCACCCGAAGAGATTTCCTCCGCACGGCGGCCCTGCTCGCCGTCGCTCCCGGCTTCCCGCTGCGCGCGGCGGAGAGCACCTGGATCAACGATATTCATTCCCAACTCAACCGGACCCGCCTGCGCGAACTGCTGGCGCCGCGCGACCTGGAGGAAATGGCGGCCATCGTCCGCCGCGCCGCCCGCGAAGGGACGCCGATCTCGGTCTCCGGCTGCCGTCATTCCATGGGCGGGCAACAATTCGCGACCGACAGTATTGGCATCGACACGCGCCGCCTCGCGCGGGTCATCTCCTTCGATCCCGAGCGCGGCCTGATCGAAGCGGAGGCGGGAATCCAGTGGCCACGATTGATTGAGGCGTATCTCGAAAGGCAGCGCGACAGGGCGCATCCCTGGGGAATCGCGCAGAAGCAAACCGGCGCCGACACTTTCACCCTCGGCGGCAGCTTGTCCTCGAACGTCCACGGTCGCGGCCTAACGATGAAACCGCTGATCGCAAACGTGGAGTCGTTTACCCTGCTGAACGCGGAGGGCCGGACGGTGCGCTGCAGCCGGGAAGAGAATCCGGAGCTGTTTCGCGCCGCGATCGGCGGCTACGGGCTCTTTGGCCCGATTAGCCGCGTCACCTGCGGCTCGTCCCGCGGCGGAAATTGCGACGCACGGTCGAGATCGTTTCTGCAAACGAACTGATGGAGCGCTTCGAGAAACGGATCGCGGCGGGATTCCTTTATGGAGATTTCCAGTTCTCGGTCGACGAGAAGGCCCCCGACTTTCTTCAGACCGGCGTGTTTTCCTGCTACGAGCCGATTGAGGATATAGCGACGATGACGGCGCCAAAAAAATTGCGCAATGAAGACTGGCTCGATTTTCTCGCCTTCGCCTACACGGATCGCGCGAAGGCTTTTCGGCGTTACTCGCAATACTATCTCGGCACCGACGGACAGAACTATTGGTCGGACACGAACCAGCTCAGCGCCTACCTGCCGAATTATGCGCAGAAACTCAGGGAGAAAATCGGGGGCCCGGAATCGAGTTTGGTCATCACCGAGCTTTACGTGCCGCGCGCCAAGCTGGCGGGATTTCTGGCTGCGGCCGCGCAGCTCCTGCGCGACGGCACCTCGCCCGTGATCTACGGCACGGTGCGATTGATTGAAAAGGACGACGAAAGTTTTCTTCCCTGGGCGAAGAATTCCTACGCCTGCGTGATTTTCAATCTCCTCACCACCCATGGCGCGCCTGGACTCGCAGCCGCCGCGCAATCCTTCCGCGGGTTGATCGATCTCGCGATCGCGCGTGGGGGAAATTACTATCTAACCTATCACCGGCACGCGACCCGGCAGCAGGTCGCGGTCTGTTATCCGAAGTTTCAGCAATTCCTCGAGTTGAAAAAGGAGCACGATCCGCTGGGACTCTTTCAGAGCGATTGGTACCGGCATTACGACGCGCTCTTCGCCGCGGCGTGATCCGCCGCCGGCACCAAAAACGGTTGCTGAGACGGAGCCGCAGTCGTTTCTTTCTGAATGAAACGCTTTTCCTTCTCGCTCCTCATTTTTCTCGCGCTCTTCGCTTCAAAGACCGTCCGCGCCCAGGACTGGGCGAAGGAACGGCTGAACAAATCGCCGCGCCACAGCGAATGGGTCGAGCTCAAGAGCGGCGACCGGACGGTGAAAACCTTTGTCGTTTATCCGGAGGTGAAAGAGAAGGCGCCAGTGGTGCTCGTCATTCACGAAATTTTTGG
>JALYQE010000302.1 GCA_030855965.1 Verrucomicrobiota bacterium
TTCTGCGCCCGGAGAATACGACGCGGCTTCACGAGCTGGGGACGGTGTTTTGCCTGACGGCGGAACTTCCCACCCTGCTGGAACGGCTCGGCCGGCGCTCGGACCGCCCGCTCCTCCAGACGGCGGATCCGGCGGCGACGGTGGCGGAATTGCTCCAGACACGCACGCCGCTCTACGAGGCGGCGGCCGATTTCACGATCGATACGACCGGGCTTTCGCACGACGAGGTGGCAACGAAAATCGAGGAGGCCATTGCCCAGCTCGATTGAGACCAAGGCGGAGCTGATGCGGCGGGCACGCGCGGGCCGGCACGCCGTCACATGCCGAGGAATTTCGCGACTGGCTCGCGCAGGGTTCGGCTGGCGAGATGGATTGGATCAGGCGCGGCGCGGAGAAACGGAGCGATCCGCACCGGGACCTGCCGGGCGCCCAAATGGTAGCGTTGCCTTTTCGCTTGAAGATGGAAATCTTAGCTATGCAAAAAACCACTTCGCAACCACCAACCCACAAGACTCGTTCGGAAATTTTCCTGAAGAATCACGTTCGATTGATAGTTGCGATTGGCCTGGCGCTCGCCGCTTTTTGCGGACCGAGTGCGTTGGCCGACTCCCGCGGCTACCGCGGAGTCAAGATCACGACAGGTCAGAACGGCTTCGGCGGCACCATCGATCCGTCCGATGAATTTGGCTCGGCTGTCGCGGGAATCGGTGACGTCGATGGCGACGGGGTGCCCGATATCGCGGTCGGTTCGCAGTGGGACGGCGATGGCGGGCTCCTACGAGGCGCCATTTGGATTATCTTTCTCAACGCGGATCGCACCGTGCGGGCGGAACAAAAAATCTCCGGCACGGAGGGCAACCTCAACGGACTGGACGACTTCAGTTTTTTCGGCTCCTCGATCTCTTCGATTGGTGATCTCAACGGCGACGGCGTGCCGGATATCGCCGTGGGCGCTCCCGGAGCGGATGGCGCAGTCTGGATTTTGTTCCTGAATTCTGACGGGACGGTCCAGGCGCAGCAAATAATCTCCGATACCGAGGGCGGCTTCACCGGCGATCTCGTTCCTGCCACTTCGTTAGGCGAGGGTCTCGGCTCGCTCGGCGATCTGGATGGCGACGGCGTCGTCGATCTGGTGGTCGGGGCGCCGCTCGATGATGACGGTGGAGACGAGGGTGATCCTTTCGCCAACCTCGGCGCGGTTTATATCCTTTTTCTCAATGCCGATGGGACGGTGAAAAACACCCAAAAAATCTCTCAAACTGAGGGCGGATTCACTGGCACCCTCACCTTCATGGAGAACTTCGGCTTCGGCGCCGCCTCTGCCGGCGACGTCAATGGCGACGGCATCACCGATCTGATCGTCGGCACGCTCGATAGCAGCTCGGATCTTGGCATCCAAGGCGCTGTTTACATTGTCTTCCTCAACCGGGACGGCACCGCGCAGGGACAGCAAAAAATTTCGGGCACAGAGGGCGGTTTTACCGGCGTGCTCGCACCGAACGAACTCTTCGGCTACGACGTTGCGCCGGTAGGCGATCTGGACGGCGACGGTGTGCCGGACGTCGCGGTCGGAGCGATTGGCGACAACGCGGGCGACGACGGCTCTGGCGCAGTTTGGATCCTGTTCCTGAACAGCGATGGAACGGTGAAGGGCTTCAAGAAAATTGCCGATCGACGCCGGGGCGCAGTCTCTGGCACCGGCCGGGTCTCCCTCAATGCGTTCGATCAATTTGGCAGCGGCGTTGCTTTGCTGGAAGATCTCAACGGTAACGGCAGGCCGGAATTAATTGTCGGGGCGTTCACCGATGGGGAAGCCGGCAACCTTGCGGGCTCGGTCTGGATCGTTTCGCTCGGCGGTGGCGGGAACCGTTAGGCGCCTGGTTGATGCTGCGCGCGTCGCTTCCGGGCGATGCGCGCGGTCTTGACGGGCAGCCGATTGGCCGCGGCAGCGGCCGGTTTGGCCGTCGCGCCAGCCGCTCCATCAGCGTCGCCAGATCCCGCCGTCAGGCAAACGACAGTGCCCTGCTCGTGCAATCACGAGCAGACGCACAAGATCCGGAATGTTTTGGCCCGAGCATTGGAATGAGCAGCGTGAGAAGAAACACGATTGATCTTTCCGCCGGGCAAAGCACGTTCTCGAATGCGAAAAATTCAATCCAGGCTGTCCCATCACAAAGTTCGTTTCGGAATCTTCCTCAAAAATCGCGTCCGTTTTCTCGCTTTGTGCGGCATCGCACTGGCCGCTTTGAGCGGACCTGATGCGTTCGCTGCTTTCAACGGATTCCGGGCGATCAAGATCACCGAAGGTCAAAACGGATTTACCGGCGACCTCAATGATTTCGACGAGTTTGGCAGCGCGGTCGCGGGAATCGGCGATATCGATGGCGACGGGATCGGGGACGCGGCGGTCGGCGCCCGCTGGACGCCCGACGGCGGAATTACGCGGGGCGCGGTTTGGATTCTCTTT
>JALYQE010000071.1 GCA_030855965.1 Verrucomicrobiota bacterium
CCTTGAAGGAGGGCTATCACACCGCGCTCATGAAGGGTCAGTTCCCGGTCACGTTTCTCTTTCTTGAGCTCGACCCCGCGGAGGTGGACGTGAACGTGCACCCGGCGAAACGCGAGGTGCGTTTCCGCGATCCCAACGGCGTGCGCGAGGCCGTCGTAGCCGCGATCCGCCGGACCCTGGAGAGCGACCGGAGCAGCTGGCAGGAACAATTCCGGGCGCCGGCCGTGCCCGAGGTTCCATTCGTTAGGCCGGAGCCGTCGATGGCGCCGGCAGATGACTCGCAGCCGACCTTTCCCGTGACGACGAGCCCGCTGGCGGTGACCGATGATCGATTTCCGCCTAAGGAGGAGCGCCGGCCCTTGCCGAAACATCAGTTCCGCATCCTCGGCATTCTAAACAAGCTCTACGTGTTGATGGAGAACGCGGAAGGCCTCGTCCTGGTCGACCAGCACGCCGCCCATGAGCGGATTCTTTTCGAAGAACTGCGCCGCCGGATGGAGGAGCAGGGCGTGCCTTCGCAGCGCCTCCTCCTACCGCAGGTGATCGAGCTCGCGCCGCGCGACGCGGAATGGATCGAGCGCAACCTTGCGACCCTGCAGAAGATGGGGCTGGGGGTGGAAGAATTTGGCCGCCACACCTTCAAGCTGGAAAGCCTGCCGCCGTTTCTGAGCGGGGCGGAGCCGGGCCGGCTTTTGCAGGACGTGATTGACAGCCTGAAATCAGCCAGCAACAGCAGTTCGCCGCTGCGGCTGGGCGAGGACATGATCGCCAAGACGGTCTGCCGTCATGCGGTCAAGGCGAACGATTATCTCCGCCAACCCGAGGTAGAAAAGCTGATTCGGGATCTGCTCGATTGCGAGCTGCCTTATTGCTGTCCGCACGGCCGGCCGACGATGATCCAGATCTCGTTAGGCGAACTGGAGAAGAAATTCGGACGGAAAGTGTAAGGCGGGCGCATTCATGGTAGCCGGGGACGCTGTCCCCGGCCGGGCGAAGCCGGGAATCGTCTGACGGGGCCGCCGAACCGGGGACAACGTCCCCGGCTACAGGGCACGCTAGCGTTTCCAGTGTTTTGCGATCAGGGCTTTGATCGCCGGGGATTGCAGTTTGTAGTTTTCTTCTTCCCGGCTCGGCAGTTCCGGGAACCATTTCCACCAGTACATCCCCGCGATCGCCGGGCAGTGCTCCGGCAGATCGAGCGCCACGTCGATGCAGCGCTGCTGGATCTCTTCGGCATGGTCGCCGCCCATCTTGAAAGCCCACGGCTCGGCCGCGGCCCGGGCGCTAACGTTGTAGCCGATCTCGACGAAAAGGAATTTCTTGTCGCCGTGCGCCTTGGAATAGGCGCTCAGCTCGGCGCATTTCTTTTTCCAAGCGGCGGCGATCTCCGCTTCGGTCGGGTTCTCGCTTGTCGTTAGGGGAAAATAAGCGAGCGCGCCGATGTAATCGAGCGCGTCCCAGAAAGTCACTTCCTGGAAACTGTCCCAGTTCCCGCCGTAGGTCAGTTTGCCGCGATAAACCTTGCGCACGGCGGCGATGATCTCGCGCCAGCGGGCGTCAAATTTCTGCGCGAAGGTGAACTCGAGCCCGATACAGAACGTCTCCGCGCCGTGGGCCTCGGCCAGCTTCGCCATCTGCACGATCCATGTCTGGTAATCGCCAAAGAAGCGGTCCCATTCTTCTTTCGTCTCGAAATTGATCTCGCCGCGCCAGAGGAATTTTGTTCCCCAATAGGCGATGTGCGGAATGAGCATGACCGAGAGACCGCGCTCGCGCGCCCAGTCGAGCGGGACGGAGACGTGGCGGAAATTGTCGTCGGCGCGAAAGCGGACGTGGCCGTCGTTTTGAATCTGGGCGTAGGGATGAATCGCGATGCTGTTCACGCCTAACGACTTCAATTCGTCGAGCGTCTTCGCCATTTCCGGGGTGGCCCATTCCCAGCCGGAGGTCTGGCAAGAAACGGTCATGCCTTTGATGACTGGCCGGACCGTTCCCTGGGCGCCGCTGGCGGAGGCCGCCAGGACAAGACCGAGGAAAATCCAACCGCAGCTAAGAACGTCGCGCAAAGAATTCATCTTTCAGGAGGTAGTAGAGGAAGAGACTATTGTAGCGCAGATAGCGGGTGAGCAACCGGCCCGGCTCGGAGGCGGCGCGGAAGAGCCAGGTCAGGCCGAGTCGTTGCATCCAGGCCGGGGCATCCGGCTTGAGCCCGGCATTGACGTCAAAAGCGAAGCCGACCGCGAAGATGACGCCGCGCGTGATCGCGCCTTTGTGACGGTGAATCCAGTCCTGCTGTTTCGGCGTGCCGAGCCCGACCCAGATGAAGTCGGGCGCGAGCCGGTTGATCTCGGACAGGATTTCCGATTCGTCGTCAGGCGAAAAATAACCGTGGTGCGCGCCGACGATCTGGGCTTCGCCGAATCTCCGCCGCAACGCCGTCAGGCATGCCTCCGATCCGCCTAACAAATAATGGGTCCACGGTGCGGGGCTGTTTTCGACCGCGCGCCGCATGAAGGTCGGCCCGTAAACGCGGTCGCGCAGCCCGGCGCCGCGCGCGTTGAGGCACCAGATGAGGGGCATGCCGTCGGGCACGAAGTGATCGAAATGCGAGGTGATCTCGCGAAAGTGCGGATCGTGCCGGCGCAGGGTGACGATGTGGGTGTTGGTAAGATCGATCGCAAAGGTGCCGGCGCGGCGAGCGAGAGCGTGCGCCTGCATGATCAGTCCGTCGTAGGTGGTGGCGAGGAGCGGCGTCCCGAGGAGGTCGAAAGTTCGGATCGATGTCGCCACGCCGGGCCACCGTATCTGCCCGGGAACGGAATGAAAGGCGGGCCGTAGCTCCGATTTTACCATTGGAGTGTCGGCGGTTGAAGTTCGACGCAACGCTTGCGTCGGATACCGAGCGATTGTTGAATCTAAGCGCAGCGCCCGCTGCATCTCACTGACAACACCATGAAATTTATCCTCGTCTCCTTCACCGCCGCATTCCTCGCCAGCGGTGCCCTGGCCCAATCGCCCGCCTCCGCGCCCGCCGCGGAATCCTCGCCGGTCGCCGCCGCCGTCACCAAAACAAAACCCGCCTCCCCCGTCCCGCCGGAAATTCCGCTCCGCGACTTTTTCAAGAACCCGGTCAGCCGCGGCTACGATCTCTCGCCCGATGGCAAGATGCTCTCGTTTCTCCAGCCCTGGGAATCGCGGATGAATATCTTCGTGCGGCCGACCGCGGGCGGGGAAGCGAAGCGGGTCACGAGCGAAAAAGCGCGCGACATCCGCGACTACGCCTGGAAAGGAAACAAGTTCCTCGTCTACGCGATGGACGACAAGGGCGACGAAAATTTCCACATCAAGCGCGTTGACCTGAAAGGCGGCGAAGCGAAAGACCTGACGCCGTTTCCGAAAGTGCGGAGCGAAATCATCGACGACTTGGCCGACATCTCCGAGACAGACCTCTTAATCACGCTGAACAAGCGCAACCCGGAAGTCTTCGACGCCTTCCGGCTCAACGTCGCGACCGGCGAGATGAAGCTGGTGGCGGAGAATCCGGGCAAAGTAGATCGCTGGATCACCGATCACACCGGCGTCATCCGCGCCGCGACCGAGACCGACGGCGTGAACGCCAGCCTGCTCACGCGGCCGGATGAAAAGACGCCCTTCAAAAAAGTGCTGACGACCGATTTTCGCGAGTCGGCCAGCCCGCAGTTCTACACTTTCGATAATAAGAACCTCTACGCCGTCTCCAATATCGGACGCGACAAACAGGCCGTCGTTACGATCGACCCCACGAACGGCAAGGAGCTGGAGAAGATGTATGAAAATCCCGAGGTCGATGTCTCGGCGCTCGCCTACTCGAAGAAGCGCAAGGTCGTGACCTTCGCCGCCTTCGATACCTGGAAAACGGAACGGAAGTTCTTCGATCCGCAGACCGAGGCGATGTACAAGACGCTCGCCGAAAAATTGCCCGGCTACGAAGTCGAGGTGGTGGCCAATGACAAGGCGGAGGAAAAATTCATCGTCATGGCGAGCAACGATCGCTCGCCCGGTTCGCGCAACTTATTCGACGCCAAGACCGGCACGCTGACCAAGCTGGTCGACGTCGCGCCCTGGCTGAAGGAAGACCAGCTCGCGCCGATGAAACCGATCCAGTACCAGAGCCGCGATGGCCTAACGATTCACGGTTATCTCACCCTTCCGCTTGGGCGCGAGGCGAAAAATCTCCCGGTTGTGATCAACCCGCACGGCGGCCCGTGGTATCGCGATGTCTGGGGCTTTAATCCCGAAGTGCAATTCCTCGCCAACCGCGGCTATGCCGTGCTGCAGATGAACTTCCGCGGCTCGACGGGGTATGGGCGCAAATTCTGGGAAGCCTCCTTCAAGCAATGGGGCCAGACGATGCAGAACGACATCACCGACGGCGTGGAGTGGCTGGTCAAACAGGGTATCGCCGATCCGAAACGGGTCGCGATCTACGGCGGCAGCTACGGCGGTTACGCCACGCTCGCGGGCGTTGCCTTCACGCCCGATCTCTACGCGGCGGCGGTCGATTACGTCGGCGTGGCCAATCTGTTTACCTTCATGAAAACCATCCCGCCTTATTGGAAGCCGTTCCTCGACATGTTTTACGAAATGGTCGGCGACCCGGTAAAAGACAAGGCGATGATGGAAGCCGCCTCACCGGTCATGCACGCCGATAAAATCAAGACCCCGCTTTTCGTCGCGCAGGGCGCGCACGACCCGCGGGTGAACAAGGATGAATCGGACCAGATGGTCGCAGCGCTCAAGAAACGCGGCGTCGATGTCGAGTACATGGTCAAGGACAACGAAGGACACGGCTTTCATAACGAGGAAAACCGTTTCGATTTCTACGAGGCGATGGAGAAATTCCTCGGCAAACATCTCCAGCCCGCGGGCTGACCGCGCCTAACTAATCGGGGGCAGATCCCGTTCCGTGTCGCCGGTATCGATTCCGTGACGGAGCCGGCTGTGGCGCGCGCTGTAGAAGAAGTAGATCAGGAGCCCGAGTCCAAGCCAGATGAAGAACCGAATCCAGGTCTCGATCGGCAGGCTGAGCATGAGCGCGCCGCAGAAAAAGACGCCAAGAAGCGGGAAAAGCGGAACGAACGGTACCCGGAAGGGCCGCGGCCGGTCCGGGTCTTTTTTGCGCAGGACGATGACGCCGGCGCAGACCAGCGCGAAGGCAAAGAGGGTCCCGATATTCGTCAGATCGGCTAACGAACCGATATCGGTCAGCATCGCGACTCCGCCGACGACGAGGCCGGTCAGGATGGTCGTGACATAAGGGGTGCGATACCGCGGGTGAATCCGGGCGAAAAACTTCGGGAGCAGACCGTCCCGCGCCATCGCCATGAAGATGCGCGGCTGGCCGAGCTGGAAGACGAGCAGGACGGACGTTAGGCCAGCGAGCGCGCCGGCGCTGATCAACGCCTGTGCCCACGGCTTGGCCGCAAAGGCCGACGCGACCGCGGCCGAATCGCCGAGGTAGGCGGTGTATTTTTTCATCCCGGTCAGAACAAACGCCATCAGGACGTAGAGGACGGTGCAGACGATCAGGCTGGCGATCATCCCGATCGGCAGATCGCGTTTCGGATTTTTTGTTTCCTCGGCTGTGGTCGAGACGGCGTCGAAACCGATAAAGGCGAAAAAGACAATCGCCGCCCCGCTCATGACCCCGGCAAAACCGCTCGGCATGAACGGCTGCCAGTTCGTCGGGTTGACCATGAAGGAACCGAAGGCGATGACGAAAACTACCACCGCCAGTTTGATGATGACGATGACCGTGTTCGCGGTCGCGCTTTCCCGGATGCCGTAGATCAGGAGCACGGTCAC
>JALYQE010000356.1 GCA_030855965.1 Verrucomicrobiota bacterium
CCCGCGCAGGGCCGGAACTTGGAGAATCTATTCTCCCGCAAGGTGCTCGATCGCACCCAGCTCATCCTCGACATCTTCGCCCAACGCGCCCGGAGCCGGGAAGGGCGGTTGCAGATCGAGCTCGCGCAACTGCAATACCTTCTCCCGCGCCTAACGAGAATGTGGACTCACCTTTCCCGCCAGACCGGCGGGATCGGGACGCGCGGCCCGGGTGAAACCCAGCTCGAAGTCGATCGCCGCCGCGTTCAGGAACGGATCGCGCGCCTGGAGCGCGATCTCGAGGAAGTGCGCAAGCATCGCGCAGTTCAGCGCCGGGGGCGGAAACGGCATCAATGGCCGGTGGCCGCGGTCGTCGGCTACACCAACGCCGGCAAATCGACTCTGATGAATCTGCTCACTGGCGCCGGCGTGGTGGCGGAGGACAGGCTTTTCGCGACGCTCGACCCGACGACCCGGAGCCTCACCTTGCCTAACAAACAGCGCATTCTCCTGACCGACACGGTGGGTTTCCTGAGGAAACTTCCGCACACCTTGATCGAGTCGTTCAAAGCGACGCTGGAGGAAGTGGTCGAGGCGGATCTCCTCATTCATGTCGTCGACGCCAGCCATCCGCGGCTCGACGAGCAGATGGAAGCGGTCGACGCCGTGATCAAGGAAATTGGCGCCTACGGCAAGCAGAGTCTCGTTATTTTCAACAAAATCGATGCGCTCATCGATCGGAGTGTGGTCGAGGCGCATCTCGCGAAATTTCCGGGCAGTGTGGCGATCTCGGCCCGGACGGGGGAGGGCGTCGACGAGTTGATTCCGGCTCTGCAAAACACTCTGAGCTCCTGGCGTCTGCGTTCCCGCTATAAAGTGCCGCAAAGCGAGTCGGCCCTCCTGGCGGAGGTGCATCGCGTCGGGCATGTGCTTGAGTTGCGCTATGAAGGCGAATTTGCGGAACTGGTCGCGCATGTCCCGCCGCAGTTGGAACAAAAGCTCGCGCCCTATCTCGATCCGGCCGGGAAAGCCGTCTCGCCTCCAGCCTAACGACCGGTGAAATGGTATAAGGCATGGGTCGACCGGCTCGGTCTCACCAATCGGCCGCGAACGCGAAAACTGATCGTGGCCGTGATCGGTTCCACGGTGCTTCTCTTCGGCCTCGCGCTCATCATCCTGCCCGGACCGGCGGTGGTGGTGGTGCCGGTGGGCCTGGCCCTGCTTGCGACCGAGTTCGCCTGGGCGCGCCGGCTCGTGCGACGGGGCGGAGTGTTCTGGGGTCATGCCCGCCGCCGCTGGCGTTCGAGCCGCGTCCCGGAGCCGGAGAGTTCGTTAGGCCATGACCCGAAGTGAACGGGCCCGGGAATTGGCGCGGGCGCTGCCGAAGGTTTATCCCGACGCGCATTGCGAGCTCGATTTCAAGACGCCGCTGCAACTCCTGATCGCGACCATCCTTTCCGCGCAGTGCACGGATAAGCGGGTCAACCTCGTCACGCCCGCACTTTTCCAGCGCTATCGCTCGGCCGCCGCCTTCGCCGCCGCGCCGCCCGCGGAACTGGAAAAGGCGATCCAGTCGACCGGATTTTTCCGGAACAAAACCAAAAGCATTCGAGCCGCCACCGCCGCGATCGAAGAGAAGCACAAAGGCAAGGTCCCAGAGACGATGGCGGAGCTGCACGCTCTCCCTGGAGTCGGGCGCAAGACCGCGAACGTCGTTCTCGGTAACGCCTTTCACAGGGATGAAGGCGTCGTGGTCGACACCCACGTCACCCGCCTGTCGCAGCGGCTCGGCCTAACGACGCAAAAGGACCCGGAAAAAATCGAGCGCGACCTGATGAAGCTGATTCCGCAGAAAGATTGGACGAACTGGAGCCACTGGCTCATCTGGCATGGACGGCGCCGCTGTTTCGCGCGCAAGCCCGACTGTCACCACTGCGAAGTTCTGCGCCTCTGCCCGAGCGGCCCCAGATTCATTCGATCGGGCGAGGCGCGCCCGTTAGCGTGAGTTCAACTTGCGGCCGACCTTGCTCACGGTCTCAGCCGTCCGCTCGGAGCGCTTCCGCAAACGCTCCAACTCCTTTTGAAATTTATCGAGGTCGTCGTCGGAGAGGGCTTCCAGGTCCATCAACCGATTGCGCGCCCCGTCTACACTGCGGATGAGTTCATCGAGTTTGAGCTGGCTCGCTTGGAATCGCGGTTTTGGGTGTTTTGGATGAGAAAGACCATCAGGAAAGTGACAATGGTCGTCCCGGTATTGATGATGAGCTGCCAAGTATCGGAGTAAGCGAAAATGTGTCCGGTTAAAGCCCAGACCACGATGATCGCCACCGCGCCCATGAAAGCCCAGGCGGTCCCGAGAACGGCGGAGGTTTTTCGGGCCGTGACGCGAAAGGCCATCCTGGACGCGGCAGAAGATGTCTCGCGGGTCGGGTTGTTCCTTCGTTTTCCGGTTGTTGGTCTTGGTGGCGATGGCAATTATGGATCGAGCGATCGCCGCCCGTTGCGCGCCTGACTCCGCCATTTTTTCTTCATGAACCAGCCGCCGGGAAACGCCCTTCATTTGAACCTCGATGACGCCTGGAGCCCGGCGGATTTGGCGGTGCCGACGCGCGATCTGCGGAGTTGGGGGCCGGTCCTGCGCTTCTCCGCGCCGGCGCGCGAGATGGAGCGCTTTCACCGGGAGCAGGCAGGGGGATTGCCGCCGATTTTGATCTACGGCTCGGGGGATTTCCACCACCTCAGCGCGCTCTGGCTGCGCCGGCTGGGCAGCCGGACGACGGTGGTCTCGTTCGATAATCACCCGGACTGGGACATCCGGCCGCCGAAATGGTGTTGCGGCGGCTGGGTCAATCGCGCGCTCGATTTCGCGCAGGTGGAGAAGGTCAGCGTCTGGGGTTGTGGAAATTTCGAGTGCTGGTGGCCGGGGCGGATTTTTGG
>JALYQE010000357.1 GCA_030855965.1 Verrucomicrobiota bacterium
TCCGCCGGCACGTAAACCGCCTGCACCGAAGTGATCGAGCCTTTGTTGGTCGAGGTGATGCGTTCCTGGAGATCGCCCATCTCGGCCGCGAGGGTCGGCTGATAACCGACCGCGCTCGGGGTTCGGCCTAACAATGCCGACACTTCCGCGCCGGCCTGCGAGAAACGAAAGATGTTGTCGATGAAAAGGAGCACGTCCTGGTTGCGTTCGTCGCGGAAGTATTCCGTCATCGCGAGCGCGCTGAGCGCGACGCGGAGACGCGCGCCGGGAGGTTCGTTCATCTGTCCGTAAACCAGCGCGACCTTCGATTTGCTCAGGTCCTTCTGGTCGATGACGCCCGCCTCGCTCATCTCGGTGTAAAGATCGTTGCCCTCACGCGAACGTTCGCCCACACCGGCAAAAACGGAGAAACCGCCGTGGTTCTTCGCGATGTTGTTGATCAGCTCGAGGATGACGACGGTCTTGCCCACGCCCGCGCCGCCAAACGCGCCGACTTTGCCGCCCTTGGTGAAGGGACAAATCAAATCGATGACCTTGATGCCGGTCTCGAGAATATTCGCCTGCACGTCCTGCTCGGTCAGCTCCGGCGCTTTGCGGTGAATCGGGTAACGCTTCGTGTACGAAACCGGCCCGCGATTATCGACCGGGTCGCCGGTCACGTTAAAGATGCGGCCGAGCGTCCCCTCGCCCACCGGGACGGTGATCGGGCCGCCGGTATCGGTCACCGGCATGCCGCGCTTAAGGCCTTCGGTCGAGGACATCGCGATCGAGCGGACCCATTTTTCGCCGAGATGCTGCTGCACTTCGAGAGTGAGCTTGGTCGGGTTGCCGTTCACTTCGTACTCGATCTCGAGCGCGTTGTAGATGCCGGGGAGTTTGCCGGCGTCGGCGAAATCCACATCGACGACGGGACCGATGACTTGCACAATATTTCCAGTATTCATAAAAAAGACGATCCGCGGGGCGAACTGCCCAGCTCGCGGGAGTCCCAAGGTAACGAAGTTAGGCTTGCGGACAAGTAGCGCGGAAAAAAATTACTCCACTTCGACAGTAAAGCAGTCCAGCCTGCGATTCGTCCCCATAGATCATATGGCGGGGGCCTTTTCCGGTTGGCGAAAGACGAGTGCCGGAAGAGCGACTGCCCGCGCCGGACACGATGCATCTTCTGAACATGACGCGAAATCCCGGGAATGTCCGGCTCGTTTGGCTCTTCGGCATCGCCCTGGCTGGCTGCTCCGGTCCCCAATCGGCGCTCGATCCCGCAGGCAAAAGCGCGGAGCTGATCGCGGGCTTGTTTTGGTGGATGACCGGCGGCGCGATCGTGGCCTGGCTCGGGACCCTGGCGGCGGCGGCCTGGGCATTGCGCCGTCCGCTGGCCGGAAGCGACGGCCGGCGCGGCCGCCTCTTGATCGCGATCGCGGGCGCAGGCGTGCCGGCGGTTGTCCTGACCGGCCTGCTCATCTACGGGCTCTCGATCATGCCGCCGATGCTGGCCTCGGCGCCGCCGGGCAGCCTGCGCATCGCAGTCAGCGGCGAGCGCTGGTGGTGGCGGGTGGTTTATTTGCCGCCTAACGGCGAGCCGGTCGTGCTCGCGAACGAAATTCGCCTGCCGGTGGGCCAGCCGGTCGAATTCGAATTGAGCAGCCCGGACGTGATCCATTCCTTCTGGATCCCGTCGTTAGGCGGGAAAATGGACATGATTCCCGGGCGCAAAAACCGGCTGGCACTGCACCCGACCCGGACCGGCATCTTTCGCGGAGTCTGCGCGGAATATTGCGGCGCCTCGCACGCCCTGATGGCGTTTTCGGTCGAGGTAATGGAAGAGGCCGCCTTTGCCGAATGGCTGGCGCAGCAGGCGCAACCGGCCGCGGCCGACCCGCTCGCCCGGCACGGCCGCGAGCTCTTTCTGGCCAACGGCTGCTCCGCCTGCCACACCGTCCGCGGGACGGAGGCGGACGGCGTGGTCGGACCGGATCTGACTCATGTCGGCAGCCGGCTAAGCCTGGCCGCGGGAATTTTGCCTAACGACACCCCGACTTTTCGCCGCTGGCTGAAGCAGCCCGGCGAGATCAAGCCCGGGGTGGAGATGCCGCACTTCGGCATGCTCCCGGCAGA
>JALYQE010000341.1 GCA_030855965.1 Verrucomicrobiota bacterium
CAGGCGCTGGGGAAGGCGGCGGCGACATAGTGCTTTTTCCCTTCCGGCGATTCGACCCCGAGGATGAGCATGTGCTCGGCGAGCCAGCCCTGCTTTTTCGCCAGATATGAGGCGATGCGCAACGCGAGACACTTCTTGCTCAGGAGGACGTTGCCGCCGTAGCCGGACCCGACCGAGATGATGGCGTTGTCCTGCGGGAAATGGCAAATCCAGCGCCGCTCCGGGTTGAGATCGAGAAGCGAATGCACGCCGCGATTGAATTCCGCGTCCGCTTTTTCGCCCAGCTTCTCCGAGGCCTGCGCGCCCATCCGGGTCATGATACGCATGCTCAGGACGACATAGATGGAGTCGGTGATTTCAAAGCCGATCTTGGCCAGCGGCGAATCGGGCGGGCCCATGATGTAGGGCACGACAAACATGGTGCGCCCGCGCATCGCGCCCTTTAGCATCCCGTGCAATTTGCGATAGGTCTCGGCCGGGTCGGCCCAGTGATTGGTCGGGCCGGCTTCTTCTTTCGTCGGGGTGCAGATGAGGGTGAACTGCTCGACCCGCGCGACGTCGTTCGGATTGGAGCGATGCAGGTAACAACCGGGCGCCTTCTCCTGGTTGAGTTTGATCACGACTTCCTGGCGGCAGGCTTCGCCTAACAAGTAGTCGTTCTCCGCCTCCGAGCCGTCGCACCAGAAGATGTTGTCCGGCTCAGTCAGCAACTCGACCTCATGGACCCAGTCGAGCACGGCCTGGCTGGCCGGTTTATTTTCACCCATGCCACTGGGCGCTGAAATGGCAGGAGCGATGTTATCCATAAATTTGCGGCCGGCGCGTGCAGGCGGACTCCTAATTTGACCGCTTCGGCCGCTTGGCCAAGGAAAAAAATCCCGGAACAAACCGGCGGGCCCAGCGCGCTTCCCGCACATTCGAGCGCGGGGAAAGCTGCGCCCTTGCGCTCGCCCGCGCAGGGCCGTTTACTGTCGCTATGTTCGGCGTCGCGATCTCGGATGACTACCAGCCGGTAGCCTGGATGGGGCGTTACCCGATTCATGTCACGACGCTCCTCGTGATGGTCCATGTCGTCTGCATGATCATCTGCTCCCTCCTGATCGCGTTCGGCGCGGGCGCTTTCCTGAATCTGCTCGTTTTCGACAGCGCCCAGGTTCTCTCCGCCGGCCGGCTCTGGCAGGTCGTCACCTACGCCTTCGTCCATTCGCCTTCCGGCCTGATCTGGTTCGCGATCGAGATGTACATGCTCTTCGCGTTCGGACGCGAAGTGGAACGCTTCATCGGACGGCGCGCCTTCATCACCCTTTACCTTTTGCTCCTCTCCGTGCCGCCGATTTTACTCACCATCTGGGGGCTTTGGCACCGGACCGGGCTGGCCGGCTCGGCCACGATTCATTTCGCGATCTTCATCGCCTTCGCCGCGATCTATCCCAACGTCGAACTCTTCCTCCGCATCATGGCGAAATGGATCGCGCTCGTTTTCGTGGCGGCCTATTCGCTGCAGCTGCTCGCCTTTCACGCCTGGTCGGAGCTGGCGGTGCTCTGGATGAGCGTGGGCCTGGCTTACGGCTTCATCCAGCTGCGCGGCGCCGGTCCCGAGCTCGCCTGGCTGACGGATTGGACCTCGCGCTGGCGTTCGAAGCGCTCGCTCACCGTCGTCCCGCGGTCGGCTCCCCGCCGGGTGGTCGAACCGGAGGACATTTACGAATCGATCGACCCGGTCCTGGACAAGATCTCGAAATCCGGCATTGGCTCCCTGACCGCGGGCGAGCGGCGCGCGCTCGACCGGGCGCGCAACCGGCTCCTGAAAAAACCGGAGTGAGCGAACCGGCGACCGCGTCGTTGCGGCTCAGCGTCATTGTCCCGACCTGGAACGACCACGCCCATCTCGCGCGTCTCCTGCCCGATCTCGTTAGGCTGAGCCAGCTGCACGAAGTGATCGTGGCCGATGCGTCCCCTTGCCCGGCAGCGGCCGAGGCGGCGCGGGCGGCCGGCGCCACTTACCTGCCCGCCCCGCAGCCCAACCGCGGCGCGCAGATGAATCTTGCCGCCGGGCACGCCACTGGCGACGTCCTCATCTTTCATCACGCGGATTCGATCCTGACCGCGGCCCATCTCGCCGCCATTGCGCAGGCTATGCAAAAGCCGGGCATCGTTGGCGGGGCTTTTTATCGGAAATTCGACGGGCGCCATCCGCGGCTGGTCTGGTTCGAGCAGGTCGGGCGTTTTTTTACCCGGCACGGCGGAAGTTTTTTTGGCGACCAGTCCGTTTTCGTCAGGCGGGAAACTTTTCGCGCCCTCGGCGGCTTCGCGCCCATCCCGCTGATGGAGGACATGGAATTCTCCCGGCGCCTGCGGCGTTTTGGTCCGGTCGCGGTGCTCGATCCGCCGCTGGAATCTTCCACCCGCCGCCATCTCGGGCGCGGCCCGTGGCGCACCTCGCTCCAGAACGGGCTCTTCATCGTTCTCTACAAATGCGGGCTCTCGCCCGTTTACCTCCATCGTTGGTACTACGGCGCGCGGCTCGGCTCGCCTAACGAGTCACTCGGCCGCGCGCAGCCGCTCGAGGAACTCGGCGGGCGTTGAGGCGGCGAGGAGCGCTTCCCGGGTGGCGTCCTTGTTCAGGCGGCGCGCCAGGCCGCCGACGCAGATGAGGTAGTCGTTCACCATCTGCTGCGGGACGGCGAGGAGAAAAATGAGATGCACCAAATTGCCCTCCGGGCCGAAGGGAACTCCCTGCACGCTGCGACCGATCCCGAGCACCATTTCTTCCACCAGGTCGGTCCGGGCATGCGGGAACGCGACCCCGCCGTTGGCCACGGTGGAGGCGTTCTCCTCCCGTTCCATGACGGCGTCGAAAAATTCGTTTGTCTTGCTCAGCTCGCCGCTTTCCCGGAGCAGCTCGACGATTTCCCAGACCGCCTCGCCCGCCGTCTTCCCCCCGACCTCGAGGAGGACGTGGCGGGGATCGAGCAGGCCGTCGAGCAAGGGAGAGATCATGGCGTTTTGAATTGATAGATTGACGGGCGTCGCGCGGATGTCGATCTATTCGGCACGCGTGTCGAACGAAAATCACGGAACGGCTAACGACGCGGTCCAGGCCGCCCAGGCCAGCCTCTACGACCAGGGCTACGTCAACGCCATGTCGCACTTTTATCGGGGCGAACTCGGCCGGATCATGGTCTGGCGGCAGCGTCTCGACACGACGACGAACTGGGCCGTGACGAGCAGCACGGCCATCATTACGATCGCGTTTTCCAATGCCGGCGTACCGCACCTCATCTTCTTTTTCAATCTCGCGATCGTCTGGATCATGCTCTGGATCGAGGCCCGGCGTTATCGATTCTACGACGCCTTCCGGGCGCGGGTGCGGATGCTGGAAGCGCATTTTCTCGTTCCGATGGTGATGGAAAATCGCCATTTGCTGCAGGGCGAATGGAAGAAACTGGTCTGCGAGGATTTAATTTTGCCCTCCTTCAAGATCGGCAAACTCGAAGCCGTCGGGCGGCGGCTGAAACGCAACTACGTCTTCATTTTCATCCTCATCATGATCGCGTGGGTGATGAAGATTTTCCTCCATGCGACCGAACCGATCGATACCGTGGGCGCGTTTTATCGCGCGCTTCGGGTCGGGCACATTCCTTCCGGGCTGGTCGCGATCATTTTTGTCGGAACGCTCGTGTCCGTGATCGGGATCGCGGTTTATGTCGGCCGCAAAACCTCCGGCGAGATCTCCGAGTTTGGGAGTCATCGTTCGCTCTGGCGGATTTGA
>JALYQE010000346.1 GCA_030855965.1 Verrucomicrobiota bacterium
CTCTGCAATCCGATGACGCTCCGCTGCATGCAGAGTATCGAACCAGAAGCTCTGAAAAAGGCGAGGCGAAACAGCCGGCGCGTCGCGAAAAAGGCAGCAAGCGGGAAGTCCGTATCACAGCCGCGCCTCCACTGCCGGACAGGACTGCAACTCACGAAGTCGACGGAACCGACAAGCAAGCGAACGACTGAGAAGCGTCGTGGCAATCATCGAGCGAGAACCGGCGTCATTGGCAACGAGCGCAAACAACCACCTAACGAGACCTAAGATCAGCGACCGCTGGCGAGGGCGCGCGTGGCTGCAGGTTGAATGTGGAAGTCATCGAAAGCTGGAACGCGGCGCGGCCAGCGGTTCGCTGCATCGCCTGGTTAGATTTTTTCATTGCGCGTTGCTAGAAGGAAGACCTGCGAGAGCCTTCTCTTTTGGTTCAACGAGAATCTGGCCGTGACGAATCACAACATAAGAGAATGCATGGCTGTCGAGGACCCGCAACTGCGACGGACGATAGTGCGCGAAGGCGACACCATGCGCATCTAGCAACTCGAAGGGGCGATTGTGGCCGAAACCGGGATCGATGCGCTCGCCGGGAGCTAACGGAGTGCGGAGATCGTGATCGGGGAAGTGCTGTATGACTGTGACGCGATGCGGAAGTCTATTCACGAAGCCCCAAGCAATGGTGTCACATCCGGCCAAGCTGAGGGCCAACAAACATACGAACGCTCTCACGACGTAGAAAATCTAACGAGACGGAGATAAGCTGCGGCGAGCCCGATGCAGTGAGCCATGGAACCAAAGCCGTGGATGGCAGACACGCAGAGCGTAGATCGCAGGCTTGCTCGCCGTCAGCTTCATCGATTGGTTAGGCTTTCGGGTCGAGAAAGATCGCAATGGCATAAGACTTCCCCTCGCGCGCCATGTAGGCCATGAACGCGGCGGAGACGCGCATCTCCCGTGGCTGCTTCGCAGGAACCATCTCAGTCCTGCCTGTGACATCAGCGTGAACTGCCGCCGCGATAGCAAGCACCTCCGCGTTCAACGGCTCACTGCCCGGCGTTGCTTTGAGGTCGGGTGTCGCGACTCGCCCATAATCGGCTTGGAGTAGTCCATAGGCTCGCTGCCAGACTGGAATGCCTTTCTTCGGATCCCGACCCTCCCACAAGTAAATGCCTATGCGTCGCAAGCGGCCATTCTGGAAGAAGAACTGGACGTTTTGCTTTCGGCCCTTAAACCTGCCGTTGAATGTCTCCAGATCGCCGTTCGAGAACGCCTTATAGGGGCCGAACTCTTTGACGCCTCGCACCTCAGCCGGGGTCATGCCGAACTGCCAGGGCGGAAGTCCGGCGGCGGAAACAGCGAACGGCGATAGCATGATCGCGATGAGGAGAAGGCGGAGCGAGTGTGTGATCATAGGCCTAACAGAGATTATACGAAAGTGAGTTTCGCCTATTTCGGTTGCGTGAGACGAAGGGCCCGGGGTAAAACGAATGCATGTCCGAGATTGTGACAGGGGCCGAGTCGCCTGCCAAGCCGAAATTTCTGGACCAGATCCGGTCGATTTTGCGGACGCGCCATTACAGTTTGCGCACGGAAGAGGCTTACCTGGGTTGGATTCGCCGCTTTATTCTTTTCCACAACAAACGTCACCCCCGAGAGATGGGCGCGGCGGAAGTGGCCACATTCCTGAATTATCTCGCTCAGGAGCGCTCGGTGGCCGCGGCCACTCAGAACCAGGCCCTCAATGCGCTCCTTTTCCTTTACGACGTCGTTCTGGAGCGGAAATTGGGGGCAATCGAGGGGCTGCGGCGGGTGCGGCGTCCGCCTAAACTGCCGGTGGTGCTGGCCCCGGAGGAGGTGCGGGCGGTCTTGCATGAATTGAGCGGTCAATATCGGCTGATGGCGGAGCTGCTCTATGGAAGCGGGCTGCGGCTGCTGGAATGTCTGCGGCTGCGCATCAAAGATGTGGATTTTCGCTATCTTCACCTCACACTGCGGGCGACAAAAGGAGGCAAGGAGCGCAGGACGATGCTTCCGGTAAAGGTAGTGCCAGCGATGCAGTCTCATCTGGCGGAGGTGCGGTCGGTGCATGAGCGGGAATTGGCGGAGGGATTTGGCACGGTCTGGCTGCCAGAGGCCTATGCACGCAAGAACCCCGGGGCGGCACGGCAATGGGCATGGCAATGGGTCTTTCCGGCGGAGAAGCGCTCGCTCGACCCGCGCGCCGGGGGCACAGCGGAGGGCCACCCCGTCTGGCAACGGCACCACGTGGGGGAAAAGAACCTGCAAAATGCGGTCAAGGTGGCAGTGCGCAAAGCGGGAATCGCCAAGGCGGCGAGTTGTCACACGCTGCGCCACTCCTTTGCCACCCACTTGCTCGAGAATGGTTATGACATTCGTACGGTACAGGAACTCCTGGGCCACCGCGACGTGAGCACGACGATGATCTACACGCACGTCCTCAACAAGCCGGGCCTGGGGGTGAAGAGCCCGCTCGATCAAGTGAGTGCGCGAGATAGGGGATCCTCGTCGTCGATGATTTATTGATCATGGCGACGCCGCCATTCACCGCCTACCCTCGGCGACACCGTCTATCCCGGCCGTTCCCTACGCCGGTATCCCTACGTGCTTCATAAACCCGGGAGCGGCGTGAAGAGCCCTCTCGATCAAGTAAGCGCTTTGCGATAGCCCACCCCGCGGCACCGACGAAGCGGTGCCCTCCAGGCCAGACTCAGATCTCGATCAGCCCCTCGCGCACGGCGTGACGAACCAACTCCACCGCGGAGCGGAGTTTGAGCTTTTGGAAAAGTAGGGTGCGGCGGCTTTCGATCGCCGACGAGGCGCAGGATTTCGATTCCGCGCCGGGTGAGTTGCGCCTCCGCGGCCCCGCTTTGGGCAAACGCTTCGCAGGCCGAGGTGATCCCGTGCGAGCGAAAACTTTCGTGCAATCTCCGGTGCAGGGAAAAGTTCGCGACGATGGGACACCGTCGCCAGCACACGAGACGTGTGCGCTACCCAGAAATACCAGTGGCGAACGTTTGATCTCAGCGGCCTGCGCCGCTGCACGCGCGGCAGATTTCCTCGACATGGCGGTGATCGGTTCCGCAGCAGCCGCCGAAGACGTTTAGATTCCTGAGCGAGCCGAGCAGTTCACGGTGCTGGCGCCCCAATTCCACGGGGTCACCTTCGTCCAGCTCCGTGCTTTCGTTGAGTTCGGCGTGGCTCTTGGCCGAGGCATTGCTCCGGAGGCCGCGAATCTTCCCCGCCCAGGACTCGCCCCCGGCCAGCGCCTGGGCGAAGTGGGTGGGATGGGCGCAGTTGATCATGTAATAGGCGGGCGCGCCGCCGGTCGCCTCTTCCATCTTCTCGATGCTGGCTTTAAGGGAGTCGCCGGTGGGCAGGTGGCCATCTGTTTCCACTGTGAATGAGATCACCACCGGCATCGCAAACGCCCGCGCGGCCTGCGCGATCCCGATCGCTTCTTCGACGTAGTTCATCGTGATCGCGGTCACGAGGTCGGCACCGGCCTGGGTGAAGGCTTCGACTTGCGCCCGGTGATAGGCCTGCGCCTCTTCCGCCGTCATCGTGTCGGCCGGGACATAACCGTCGCCGCGCGGGCCGAGGCAGCCGCTGACGACGATGGGCGTTTTCTCGGTCTCGAATTCGGCGCGAATCTCGTGCAGCAACTCGATTGCCTGCCGGTTTGCCGCGGCCAGCGCGGCGGGCGTGTAACCAAGTTTGGCGCCCCAGTCGGGATTTGCGCGCCAGGTGGCGCTCTCGAGGATGAGCCCTTTTTCGAGGCGCTGCGCGAGGGAGGCGTAGGTGCGGAAATATTTCCGCAACGCTTCGCGGCCGGCCTCGTTCTGCAAGAGGTGAAAAGAAGCGAAGTAAGGCAGGTCGAGGCCTTCCTGAAAAATGAGAGTCGTCTCGATGCCGCCGTCGCTCAGAAAAATGCGATCGGACAGTTGCGGGAGTGAGTAGCGGTATTTTGTCATGGTGGGGTGGTCCTCGGTTAATTGGAGCGGCGCTGGGTTCAGAAGAATCGCCGGAGAAACGCCGCCGTTTCCTCCGTGAGGCCGACAATCTTGTTTGTGGCCTGACGATAGAATTTGAAATTGAGCTCGGTCTCGGGCCGGCCGTCTTTCCAGTCGGAAAAAGCCTTCAGTTCGCTCCGCCCAAGGCGCCGCCTAACGAGC
>JALYQE010000359.1 GCA_030855965.1 Verrucomicrobiota bacterium
GGTGGTGCACTAAGGAAGCCGGCTGTCTGCCGGTAGAGCGAGACTCTGGCGAGCGAGGTTGGTTCGCTCCGGTAGGGCGAGACTCTGTCGAGCCGGGTGTTGTGCGATGCGGCGAAGCGGACTTCAGGCTCGACGGAGTCTCGCCCTACCAGTTCTTGATCCACTTGGCGACGTCAGCACTGCTCGTCCCGCCCGCAGTGCTCCAAAGATCGAATGTCGGGTTAAACCCAGTGGTGCCGGCTTGGCCGATTGTGGAATATCCGTAGCTGTAGCCGAACGGGTCCTTAATGTACGTCACGCTATTTGTCGTAACCGGGGGATAAAGCTGGTTCGGCTTGAAACTCATGTAAGCCGTACTTTCCGCGCTTCGGTTTCCATCGTTGTCGGCGTCGCCACTCAGCGCTTTGTAAAGCGCAAGGCTCCCGGGCGCATAGCTTGCAGGATCCGGAGTTGTCTTGGGATCCACGGATGTATCGACTGGATACACCCCGTTATCCGCCTTGTAGTTTTCCAGCGCGGCCGACATCGCGGCGATCTCGGCTTCGGCGCGGGAGCGGGCGCCTTTGTTGTGCACGTAACTGCTCGTCGCCAGGATCAGCCCCGCGAGGACGAGGATGATCGACATCACCACCAACAACTCGACGACCGTGAAGGCCGTTTCGTCGCGTCCACAACGGCCGACCATGGACCTGAAACGCATTCGTTAGGTCTGCGCCTGCAGGCCGCCGATGATGCTGATCAAGGGCATAAACAACGCGATCACGATCGTGCCGACGATGACCGCGAGCATGACGATCATGATCGGCTCCAGCATCGAAGTCAGGCCCGCGACCGAGTTGTCGACTTCGTCATCGTAGACTTCCGCTATCTTGAGCAGCATCTCGGGCAATTGACCGGTCTCTTCGCCGACGTCGACCATGCTGATGACCATGGGCGGGAAGGCCCCGCTCGCTTCCAGCGGCTGGACGATCGACTCCCCCTCCTTGACCGAGTCGTGCACTTGCGAAATAGCGTTGGCGATGACGGTGTTGCCGGCGGTCTCACGGGTGATGTTAAGCGCCTGCAGAATCGGGACACCGCTCGTGACAAGCGTGCCTAACGTTCGCGCAAAACGCGAGATCGAGCTCTTCCGCGTCAGGTCGCCGAAGAGCGGCGCGCGCAAAGCGAGCCGGTCGATCACGGCGCGGCCGGCCGGGGTCTTGGCGACCGCTCTGTAACCGAAGAACAGGCCGACGAGCCCGCCGATCAGGAGGAGCCAATGATTTTGCATGAAGCCGCTGATCCCGATGACGAACTGGGTGATGGCGGGGAGCGGTTTGTCGCCCAGCATGTCGTGGAAGATCGACTCGAACTTCGGCACGATGAAAACCATGAGGAAGGCCATGATGACCATGGCAAGGGAAAGCACGATAACCGGATAGATCATCGCCGACTTGACCTTGTTTTTGACCTTCTGCGCCTTTTCCTGGAACTCCGCGAGACGAGCCAGCACGAGTTCGAGGACACCGCCAAGCTCGCCGGCTTTCACCATGTTGACGAAGAGCTTGTTAAAGATTCTCGGATGCTGCGCCAGGCTCTCGGAGAAAGTGCTGCCGCCCTGCACGGAATCGGCGAGCTGGTTGATCGTGTCCTTGAGCAGAACGTCGCGCTCCTGTTTGGCGAGGACGTTGAGCCCGCGGAGAAGCGGCAGGCCCGCGTCGATCAGGGTCGCGAGCTGACGGGTGAAAACCATCAGGATCTTGGCCTTGACCGTTTTCTTGGCAAAAAGAACGATCCCTTTTTTCTTCGTCGCGCCCGAAGCAGAGACCGCGGCTTTGGCGGAGCGCTGCGCCTTCTTTTCCGCGGCTCCGCCTTGGCCTTCCTCGAAAACGTTGGTCGGGAAATAGCCGGCCTGGCGCAACTGGCCGATCGCTTCGTTGGTCGAAGGCGCTTCGACCAGGCCAGTGGATTCCTGGCCCCGGGAGTCGAGTGCGGTGTAAGTGAATCGCGGCATAAAGTAGAATTTGCTAGCGCACCGAAAATAGGGCGCGCGCACAAAACTGTCGAGTTTTCTTGCGGAGGGCGCGGCGCTCTCTGGGGAGCACGGGCTGTCAGTCCGTCGTTCGGCGCAGGCTGCGCCGAACCGGGACGAAGAAAACGTTCACGACCTCGCGTGCGGCGTCGTGCGCAAAACCGGTTTCGTTCGGTCCCCAGAACACGCGCTCGCGGGTTGCGCTGCGGGCAAAGTATCGGGCGAGGCTCGCCCGATACCAACGGGCTGGCAGCCCGTGCTCCCCGGAGTTGCCTCGCCGCGCTAGGTGTACTTCAACACTTCTTCGATCGTAGTATCGCCGTCGAAGATACTGCGAATGCCATCCTGCCGCAGCGTGACCATGCCGAGCTCGACCGCTTTCTGTTTCAAGACAACCGAGGGCGCGCGCTCGTTGATCAGGACGCGAATCGGATCGGTGATCCGCATCAACTCGTAGATGCCCTTGCGGCCTTTGTAGCCAGTGCGGTTGCACTTCTCGCAGCCGCGGCCGTAGTAGAAATGGCGGTCGCCGATTTCGTGCGGGGAAAGGTTGAGCTGCGCGAGGAGCGATTCGTTAGGCTGGTAATCGGTTTTACAATCGGAACAGATGCTGCGGATGAGGCGCTGCCCGAGGACGGCGTCGAGGGTGGATGAGATGAGGAACGGCTCGACTCCCATATCGATGAGACGGGCGATCGCGCCGGGGGCGTCGTTCGTGTGCAGGGTAGTGAAGACGAGGTGCCCGGTGAGCGAAGCCTGGATCGCGATCTGCGCCGTCTCGAGGTCGCGCGTTTCCCCGACCATGATGCGGTCCGGATCCTGGCGCAGAAACGCGCGCAGGACGCGCGCGAAATTGAGTCCGATGGCGTCGTTGACCGGCACCTGCATGACGCCCTCGAGGTCGTACTCGACCGGCTCTTCCGCGGTCAGGAGCTTGGAATCGATGGTGTTGATTTTGCGCAGGCAGGAATAAAGCGTGGTTGTCTTTCCGGAACCGGTCGGGCCGGTGACGATGAAGATTCCGTTAGGCCGATTGATCACCTCGAGGATGTATTCCAGGATGTAATCCGGCATCCCGAGCGCCTCGAGATCGAGATTGACGGTCGAGCGATCGAGCACGCGCAAGACGACGCTCTCGCCAAATTGCGTCGGCAAAGTGGAGACGCGGAGATCGACCGCGCGGCCCGCGATATTTTTCTGGATGCGGCCGTCCTGCGGCAGGCGCCGCTCGGCGATGTTCATGTTTGCCATCACCTTGACCCGCGAAATAACCGGAAGCGCGAGATGGCGCGGCGGCGGGGCCATTTCGTAAAGCGCGCCGTCGACCCGGTAACGGACCTTGAACTCGGCCTCGAAGGGCTCGAAATGGATGTCGCTCGCCCGGTCCTGCATCGCCTGATAGAGGATGAGGTCGACGAAACGAATGATCGGGGTGGCGCTGGCTTCGGCTTCAATGTTCGACCCGATCGATTTGTCGCCGTCAAGGGTCATAAGCTCGCCGGCTTCGCCGAGCTGCTTGAGGATGTCCTCCATGCTGGAGGTGTCTGCCCCGTAGTGTTTGCGAAGTCGTTCCTCGATCTCGAGGCTGGGCGCGAGAACGACGTGAATGTCGCGCCCGAGGGCGAAACGCAGGTCTTCGATCGTCTGGGTATCGAGCGGATCGACGAGTGCGACCTTGATCGCGTTATCCTCGTCTCCGATCGGCAGCGCGCGATGGAGCCGGGCGAGGCCGGCCGGGATGAGCCGCAAAATTTGCGGCGAGAACTCGATCGATTCGAGGTCGACCATCTCCGTCCCGAGGGCGTCGGCGATGGCGAGATAGAACTGGTGCTCGTCGACGATGCCGTGATCGACCATCGCCTGTTCGATCGCCTTGCCGTTCTGCGTCGTCGCGAGCAGAACGTCGTCGGCCTGGGCCCGATCCATCAGGCCTTGGTCGATGAAGAAGTCGGCGATGCGTTCGTTATTCATCAGTTCGCGTCTCCAATCGTGATGGAGATGACTTCCTCGGCCGAGGTCATGCCGGCGAGGACCTTGCGCACGCCATCCTCGCGCAGGGTGCGCATGCCGAGCTCGCGCGCGCGCTGGCGAAGCGCCATCGTCGAGGTGCGATTGTTCACCATGTGGCGCACTTCGTCGTCGATCTCGAAGAGCTCGAAGATGCCCATTCGTCCCTTGTAACCGGTCTGCCGGCAGCGCTCGCAGCCGACCGGACGCATGACGTTGGCTTCGCCCAGTTGCGAAGCCTCGATGTGCAGACCGCGCAGCTCGGTTTCGGAAAGCTGCCCCGGCTCCTTGCAGTTGAAACAGAGCCGCCTCACGAGTCGCTGGGCCATGATCGCGCGGATGGAAGTGGCGACGAGAAAGGGCTGCACCCCGATGTCGATGAGGCGGGCGATGGCCGAGGGCGCGTCGTTCGTGTGCAGGGTGCTGAAGACAAGGTGACCGGTCAGGCTGGCGTTGGTCGCGATCGCGGCCGTCTCGAGGTCGCGAATTTCACCGATCATGATGATGTTCGGCGCCTGCCGCAGAATGGAGCGGAGGGCAGCGGGAAAGGTCATGCCGATCTCGGAGTTCACCTGCACCTGGTTGATCCCGTTCATCTGGTACTCGACCGGCTCCTCGACCGTGATGATTTTGCGGTCTGGTTTGTTGATGTAGTTGAGGCAGGCGTAGAGCGTGCTCGTTTTGCCGGAACCGGTCGGGCCGGTGACGAGGACGATGCCGTCGGGCGCGTGCAGGAGGCGCTCGAACACTTCCTGGTCGTCGCTCAGGAAACCGAGCTCGGGCAGACCGAGAAGCAGACTCGTCTTGTCGAGCAGACGCATGACCATGCTTTCGCCGTGGTTGGTCGGGACGGTCGAGACGCGGAGGTCGATCGACTTTTTTCCCATCTTCACCTGGATGCGGCCGTCCTGCGGCAGGCGCTTTTCCGCGATGCTCATCGAGCCGGTCATAATCTTGAGCCGGCTGATGATGGCGGACTGAAGTTTCTTCGGCGGCGACTGCATTTCCTGGAGGACGCCGTCGATGCGGAAGCGGACCCGGAAACTTTTCTCGAGCGGTTCGAGGTGGACATCGCTCGCGCCCAGCTTGTGCGCCTCGAGCAGAAGCATCGAAACCATGCGGACGATCGGCGCGTCGCCCCCTTCGCCTTCGGGCAATTCCGCGCCCTCGGCGATGTCGAGTTCCTCGATCGCGGCGTCGCCGATTTTCTTGCGCAGAACGTCGACCGCTTCCTCCGCGCTTCCGTAATATTTGATCAGGGCCTGGCGGATTTTTTCCGGCGTGGTGCAGACGAGCTCGATCTCGCGCTTCAACAAAAAACTCAGACTGTCGATGCTGTCGAAATCGAGCGGATCGCCGGTGGCGACGACGAGGCCGTGCTCGTTCCGCGCGATCGGGATCATCTTGAACCGGCGCGCGTCGTGCGGCTTGATCTCGTCGATCACCTCCTGCGGCACGACCATGTCGGCGAGGTCGATCCAATGCATCTGGGCCTGGGCGGCGACGGTGCGGGAAATGTCGTCGGCCGTGACGAGGCCTTGCCTAACGAGGCGCTCGACGATGCTGGTCGAGCCGTTCAACTCCGCGCGCGCTTCCTCGATTTGTTTGCGCGTCAGCAAACCGACGTCCCGGAGGAGATCGAGGACGTACTCTTCATTCGGCGGTGGCATTCGCAGAATGACATTCGCCGCCGGGCCGGGAAAAGAAAAGCCGGAAGTCGCTGCGACTGCCGCCGGAAGGCTTCCGCCCGGCCCGCCCTTAGGTGGGCGTGCCCGCGGCCAGGACCGGCTCGGTCGCTACTTCATCCTGCGATTGCAGGTAGGTGCGCCCCTTATAAAATCGCGCGACAAAGGCAAAGATACACGCGGTCAGAGCCATTAGGCCTGCGAAGAAGAGATAATACTGCAGATCATCCATCTTTTTCGTGCCGTCCTCGTTTTGGATCACGAAATTCACTCCGGCGGTGAAAAAGTTCCCGGCTGCCACGGTAAGCAACCACAGCGACATCACCGCACTCTTCATTTTGTTTGGCGCCTGGGTATACGAGAATTCAAGGCCGGTGATCGACACCATCACCTCACCCATGGTCAGAATCACATAGGCAAGCATCTGCCACCAGATCGTTGGCCGCGCACCGCCGTCGATCAAATGCTGCACATACGCAATTACAAGGAAGCTGGCAGCGGTGAGAAACAGACCGATCCCGATCTTCCGCAGCGGAGTGAGAGGAAAGAACCGGCTGATGAACGGATAGAGGACATAGTTTACCAGTGGTATAAAAAGCAGGATCAGAATCGCATTCGCTGTATTCACTTGCGCGGGGAGCAGCTGAAAGCCGAGGAAGTTCAAATCCATACGCTCCGCTTGCAGGGTCCAGGCATGGCCGACGCTTTGGTCCCACAAAGACCAGAAAACCGCAATGAATATGTAGATTCCGGCAAGGCGACGTATCACTTGCAGACCCTCAGAACTGAAAAATTCCTTCACGAAACTCATTCCGCCGGGGGGGATGTGAACGAAGCGTTTGCGACCGGCCCAGAAAAAAACGGTCGCGATAAACATCGCGACACCCGGGATTCCAAAAGCCCATGGCGCGCCGAAACGGGGGTCGGCGAGCAAGAAAGGACAGAGTAGCGTTGCCACGAAAGAGCCGGCGTTGATCGAAAAATAGAACCAGCCGAAAACCTTCGAAAGCAAATGTTTGTTAGACTCTCCGAACTGATCTCCCACGTTGGCCGACACGCATGGTTTGATCCCCCCGCCGCCGAAAGCGATGAGAGTAAGGCCGATCGCGAGAACCCAGCGCTGTCCGAGGGAAAGCCCCCACGGTGTATCCATGAACGCAAGGGCAAGGTGCCCGAGGCAGTAAACGATCGAAAGATAGAAAATCGTGCGGTACTTTCCGAGGAATCCCTCGGCCAGAACAGCGCCAAGGATCGAAAGTCCGTAGATCGATCCGATGAAAACCGATACCCATCCGCGCGCCTCAGCATCTCCCATGATCGGCATAAGATGAGTCGTCATGAAGACGATCAGGATCGAGCGCATCCCGTAGAAGGAGAAACGCTCGGCCGCCTCGTTCCCGATGATGTAGGGAACGCCCGGGGGCATGGTCGTGATATTGGGGGGCTTGGTCGCGTATTCGTGCTTGGCCATGCGCTGCTTGTCGTTAGGAGGTCGGTTTGCTCTCGTTAGGGCTGCTGTTGCGGAAAAAAGTTGGCCGGCGTCGGCGAAGAGAGCGGCGGCTTCGGGATGGCGCCATGAATCGGCTCCTCGGCGGCGGCCTCGAGCGGATGGAGATGCTCCTTTTGCAGGTGGGGCAATTCCCCGACGTGATGCCGTTCGCAGGAGGTGAAAACGATGAGTAAACCGGCCAGAGCCGCGAACGGAGAAACCCGAATACGAAACATGCGCCGAAAGAGTAAGGGGCGAGTGAAGCAGGGCGCAACAAAAAGATTGGCGATCGAGCAGAGAGCAGCCTCTCGGTAGGGCGAGACTCCGTCGAGCTGTGGGGGCCGTCGATTCGTCAGGGTAAGGAATAACGAACGCAAAAAGAGGTTCGAAGATAAACTGGTAGGGCGAGTCGAGCCTGGGGGGA